>CAKZYM010000337.1 GCA_937884685.1 uncultured Calothrix sp. | reverse complement strand
GATAAATGCAAAGTCGCTACCTACGCTCGATTAATGTGGCAGATGTCCGACCCCAAAAACAAGAATAAAACCTACTATATGCCCCCCACAAGAGATATGTCCGAATCACAATCAAAGCTTTTACTCAAATTTCTCCAAAATCAACAGCAAATTGGTTATATTCCGACATCGGAACAGTTACAAGAATCCGAAATTGAATCTCAAGATAAAAATAAATCCAAATATCAAATTTCAACTAAAAAAGAATTAATTCAAGCATTAAAACAAGCAGCAGAATTAGAAGTTGCTGTGATGCTGCAATATATTTACGCGGGATATTCCGTTCCCAACTACGTCACCGGAGAAGAGTACGTTCGTCGGGGATTGTGGACGGAATCACAATTACATTTAGCCTGTGGTGATAACAAAGAAGTTGATAACTATGGAATGCGAGGAGTATTAATGGAAATTGCTCGGGAAGAAATGATTCATTTCCTTCTTGTAAATAACATCTTGATGGCAATTGGAGAACCATTTTACGCAGCAGTACCCGATTTTAAACAACTTAACGCTAAATTCCCCATAGATATTGATTTCGCTCTCGAACCATTAAACGCATTATCCCTACAGTATTTTATGCGGTTGGAAATGCCAGATTTTCTCAACGAAACTCTTGTTGAATCAACTATTCCGACATCGGAACAGTTACATAAATATGGTTCCTTAAGCGAATTGTACGTTCAAATCCGTGATGGATTACAAAATATTCCCGACTTATTCAAAGTTGATAAAAACAAAGTTGGTGGAGAACACCGTTTATTCATGCGAGATAATCTCAACCAAAAACATCCAGATTATCAAATGCAGGTTTACGACCTCAAAAGTGCATTATTTGCAATTGATGTAATCGTCGAACATGGAGAAGGAAGCCAAACCCAAACCGAAACCTTTGCTAAATCCCATTATCAAAAATTCCGTCAACTAGCAGACGCTCTTTCCCAAGAACAAATTAACCAATCCCGAAACGGAATAGTTAAAACTTGGAATCCCTCCTACCCATCTTTGAGAAATCCCACTTTAGATTATCAAGATTGTAATTCCAACGTCGTCACAGTTCCTCAAACCAGAACCGTCATGGAGATATTCAACGAAAGTTACTTTTTGATGATGCAATTAATGGTTCAACACTTTAATTCAAATCCAAACGGTAGTTTACGACGTTCCAAATTAATGAACGCCAGCATCGACATTATGACAGGAATGATGCGACCCCTCGGAGAACTATTAATGACTCTACCATCCGGAAAACGCGGTAAAACAGCAGGGCCATCCTTTGAAATACCAACACCGGAATATATACCAGACCCAGAAATTGCTTATCAAACTATTTCCCGAGAATTTAAGCTTCTAGGACAACTTTCCCGTAAATGTGAAGTAATTCCCGAAGCTGTTTGTGAAATGTTTGATTTTTACAACAACTTCTTTGAACGCGGATTAAATGAATGACTCAGATGACGCTGATTTTGAACACGGATTGAATGGATTACTCGGATAACACTGATTTTGAACGCGGATTAATTTCTAATGACTCCATGGAGTAAGAGATGAAGTTGAGGATTAATTGATTATTTATTTATATTCTTCCCCCTCTTCCCCCTCTACCCCCTCTCCCCCCTCTCCCCCCTCTAATAAAACAATGAAAAACATCAACACAGAAGTATTAATAATCGGTGGTGGCCCGGTCGGAATGTCAATGGCAGCCGAATTACGCTACCAAGGCATTGATTGCATTTTAATTGAAAAAACCGATGGAGTTGTTCAAGACCCGAAGGTAAGTACAGTTGGATATCGCTCGATGGAATTCTGCCGTCGTTGGGGTATTTCCGATTCGATTAGAAATGCTGGCTGGGACAAAAACCATACTTTAGATGTTGCTTGGGTAACAACTGTAGGAGAACATGAAATCTTCCGCGTTAAATTACCTAACTATGCCGAACGTAATCAACCCGATTATGCTCCGGAAACGGAACAGGTATGTCCTCAACATTGGTTTGCTCCCGAATTTCTCAAATCTTTAGGAATATATCCCCAAGGAATTGTCAAACTCAATTCTGAATTAGAAAATTTTAACCATTCCGACAGCGGAATAGTTGCTCAAATCAAAAATTTAGAAACCGGAGATACCGAAACCATTGAAGCTAAATACATGGTCGCAGCCGATGGAGCTAGGGCACAAATAAGAAAACAGTGTGGTGTTGAAGCAATTCAATATCACCATACTCAAACCTTTCAAAGCGTTGTTTTTCAAGCTCCCGAACTAGCATCACAATTGGGTGACAAGAATGCTATGGTTTTCTTTTTAGTTAATCCAATTATCCAAGAACCGTTACGAGCAGTTGATGGAAAAGGACAATACCGTCTAATTCTCAAACCTAAAGAAAATGGCGAAATCCACGACGCTTACGAAGCAATTAAAGCAGCTATTTCTATAGATACCCCCGTAGAAATAATTTCCAACATTCCTTGGCGTTTAACTCACCGGGTCGCTAAACAATTCCGTCATCAAAACATATTCTTTATCGGTGATTGCGCTCATACCCTTTCCCCATCCGGTGGTTTTGGAATGAATACCGGAATCGGTGACGCTGTTGATTTAGGATGGAAACTCGCAGCCACTATTAAAGGTTGGGGAGGAGAAAATTTACTCGATACCTACGAAACCGAACGTCGTCCGATAGCGGTACAGAACCTCGAAGCAGCAAACGCTAATTTACAACGAACTCAAAAACGCGGAATTCCTCCCGAAATTGCTAGTGATTCTCCCAAGGGTGAAGCAATTCGGAAACAAATGGCTGAAGGTATGGAAAAAAGTGGAGTCAAAAAAGAATTTGATGCTCCTGGTGTTCATCTCGGTTTACGTTATGAGTCATCAATTGTAATTCCCGATGAAATACCACCATCAGATAATAATCAAGAATGGACGCAAAGCAGTTACCCCGGTTGTCGCGCTCCCCATGCTTGGTTAAAACCCGGATTCTCAACTTTGGATTTATTCGGTCATGGATTTACATTATTATGTTTCAATTCAGAATCAAACTTAAATTCAAATTCTGGAATTGAACAAATAACGAAAATCTGTCACCAAAAACAAATTCCCTTAACAACTCATCAAATTAACAATCCTGAAATTGCACAACTTTACCAACGCGCTTTCGTCTTAGTTAGACCAGATGGACACGTCGCTTGGAGAGGTAACGAAATACCTCAAGATGTGGAATTCTTGATTGATAAAGTTCGAGGAGCTTAATCAGTAACCATTTCGAGTTGCTGCTTTATCGACGTAAATTAAGCAGCAACTTGAGAATCGGCTTTCTTGCCAAAACCTTTTCTTGAAGCTTTTTTAGATTTGGATTTGGGTTTTCGTTTAACTGATTTTGGATTTTT
>CAKZYM010000336.1 GCA_937884685.1 uncultured Calothrix sp. | reverse complement strand
GTAATTCCAAAACTTTGCAATAGCGACTTTCTTTGAGCAATCAATTTTTCAGTATTAGCTAAATCTACGGTAAAATTCTTAAGATTGCGATTGTTAATTCCGACTAATTTTACGTCAGGAAGTCTTAACACTCTATCTAATTCTGAAGCAGTATGTACTTCTACCAAAGCTGTCATTTTCAAGCTGTGAATTACCCGCAAAAAGTCTTTCAGTTGCACGTCGGATAAAATGGCTGCAATCAAGAGTACTGCATCAGCACCTACAGTTCTAGCTAAATATATTTGATATATATCAATAATAAATTCTTTGCATAATAGCGGTAATTCTACGCTTTTCCTAACTCTACGCAGGTTGTCAAAACTACCTTTAAAAAAATGACTGTCTGTGAGAACTGAAAGACAGGCTGCTCCGCCTCTTTCATATGATTTAGCTATATTGATTGGGTCAAAATCTTCCCGAATAATTCCTTTACTTGGGGATGCTTTTTTTACTTCTGCAATTAAACTAGGACAGTGAGAATTATCTTGCAAAGCCTTTAAAAAATCTCTTACCTTTGGCGCGTCTTTTAGTTGTTCCTGTATCTCAGCTAAAGGAGATTCCAATCGCATTTGAGCAACTTCTTGCCTTTTATGCAAGACTATTTCCTCAAGTATGTGTCGGGGCCTAGTTAGCATATTAATTCTATTGGTAGTTGTCACATTATTCATAATATTACTTCCTTAGAACAAGTAAGGCGAGCCTCTATATATTTATTGGTAATAGCTATAGTTTACTTACCGACCGTTTCTGAGATTTATGCAATTCAGTTATCAGTCATCAGTCATCAGTGAGCAGTTATCAGTGATCAGTGAACAGTTGTCAGTTGTCTTCAAGCAAGTTGTTAATTTGTTCTGCAACTCAGAATCCTAAAAGCAAGTGCCTAACTGTTCCTTGTTCACTCTCTTACAAAGTTGCACTCTGCGAGAAAGCCTCCGGCTCACATGGAGAGAAGTTGGGGGGGAAGATGTTCTTCCCCCAAACTTCGGGGGGAAACCCCCAAGACCGCACTTTGCGCTGCTCACTGTTCACTGTTAACTGTTAACTGTTAACTGTTCTCCCGATTTTGTATACTTGTAAACAACGTTTTTAATCATTGCCAATCCGACCTCTCCTGCTAAAGTCATAATCGATTCTGGGTGAAACTGTACCGCTGCAATCGGCAATGTTTTATGTTCAACTGCCATAATTACATCGTCTTCGGACATTGCGGTAACTTTCAATTCTTGAGGAAATTTATCCTTAAGTGCAAATAATGAATGATATCTACCAACACTAAAAGATTCCGGTAAGTCTTTAAACATCACCGAATCCGATTCACTAACGTTGATTTTTGAAGGTTTCCCGTGCTGGGGATAATCTAAAACTCCTAATTCTCCACCGAAAGCTTCGACTATACCCTGCAATCCCAGACAAACTCCGAAAACTGGAATATTCCGACGCATACAAGCTTTTACGGTCTGAGCAACTTTAAAATCACTGGGTCTACCGGGACCGGGAGATAATACGACTAAATCGGGTTTTTCTGTGTCAAAAATTGATTCATCAAAACCGTGACGCAAGGTTTTGACATCAGCCCCAGTTTGACGCATGTAATTGGCTAAGGTGTGAACAAAAGAGTCTTCATGGTCGATTAATAAGATACGTTTACCAGCTTCTACATCTGGAATACAAGCACTCAAAGATTTTGAGTCGCATTCAGTGGCTTTTGCTTTCTCCCCTGCACGACGAATTGTTTCAAAAGCTGCTGCTGCTTTGGTTAAAGTTTCTTGTTCTTCGGCTGCGGGGATAGAATCATACAGCACCGTTGCACCAACCCGTACTTCTGCAACTGAATCTTGAAGTCGAATTGTTCGCAAAATCAACCCGGTATTCAAATTACCGTTAAAGTTTAAGTAGCCTACTGCTCCACCGTACCAGCGTCTAGGACTATGTTCGTAATGTTCGAGATATTCAATTGCTGACTTCTTCGGTGCCCCCGTTACGGTTACAGCCCAAGTATGAGTTAAGAATGCATCTAAAGCGTCAAAGTCGCTTCGTAGCGTACCTTCTACATGGTCTACTGTATGGATTAAATGACTGTACATTTCAATTTGACGACGACCAATTACCCGTACCGAACCCGGTTCGCAAATCCGCGATTTATCGTTACGGTCAACGTCGGTACACATCGTCAACTCCGATTCGTCTTTAAATGAATTTAGCAACTGACGAATTTGCGTTGCATCATCTAAAGCATCTTTTCCGCGGGAGATTGTTCCGCTAATCGGACAAGTTTCTATCCGTCTACCGTCAACCCTAACGAAGATTTCTGGAGAAGAGCCAATAATATATTCTCCACCTAAATTAAATATAAACCCATAGGGACTCGGATTAATTTGTCCTAAAGTGGTGAATAATTCTGAAGGTTTTGCTTCACTTTCGATAAAAAAGTTCTGGGAAGGTACGACTTCAAATAAATCACCCCTACGAAAATATTCAAGCGCACCTTCTACCTGCTTGGAATATTCACCGGTTTCATGGTCGGATTTTTTCGCGGGAGTAAGTCTTTTACCTCTATAATCAATTGATTCACCAGTACGAGGAAGATTTTTCGTGCTACCTTGTGCAGTCTCAAATTCATAACTAACACGATAAGCACGCTGTAAATAGTAGTCAACAATTACCAACTCATCGGGTAAATACAGCACCAAATCCCTCTGGTCATCAGCACGCTGCAACCGTCGAGAAATTGGTTCAAACTGGAATACTAAATCATAACCAAACGCACCATAAAGCCCTAAATGTTCGTCTTCATCACTATAAAAAAGCTGAAGAATATCGCGAATAACTGTAAAAGCTGAAGGTTGCTTACTTCGTTCTTCTTCTGTAAATAATTGTTGAGTAACCTTGACGGTACCAGTAATTTTTTCAGTATTGTTAACTTGAACTTCCGATAATTGCGGATGCTCGGACAAACGCTGCAAAAATATTGGTAAAAGTGTCTTACCTCGTTCGTTCAGCGCAGTAATAGTAAATCCTTTATCTCGCGTTGCAATTTCCAGAGGTGGATTTACAAATCCAATCGCCCATCTTTTATATCTTCCCGGATATTCATAGTTACTTTTGAGCAAGCCACCGCGTTTAGAATCAAGGTGAAACAAAATATCTTCTAAGGCTGCATCAATCTCAACCTCTGTTACAGAGCGAGATACATTGACACCACCATGAGTTGTATAAGTAAGATTTTCAATCATGAGTTATTCAAGAAGGAATAATTGCGGAGTATACAGCCAAAAATAAAAATCAAAAACCAACATTTAGGTAAAAACCATAAATGCATTCGACGATGACAAATAACAATTTTAGGTTTCACGCATCTATATCGTGTAAAACCCAACTGTCATTGATTTCCTGATTATCTTGACTGTGGAATTTGAATTTAAGGATAATTCTAATTACAACTAAATTACAAGATTTCGACCACAGTAAAATTTTTAAAACGTAGTCCGGCTAAGATACTGCCTATTATCACGTAGATTATTAATAAAAATTTGAAAAAATATAAAAAAAAGTACGATTTTACAAACCAGTATTCCTAGTATCTTAACTTTCTAGGTAGGATTAATCAAAATTAGTTACAGGTTAAATGAGTCACCAATAACCTGAAACTTTCGTCGTAAACTTTTCTTTATAATCTAAGCCTACTAGATATCGTGTAGACCATACATGAATTTTTTTTCGATAGGTGTGTACAATCTTTAGCTGTTACATAACTTTACTAAATAAAAAGTAACAAACAAGCTATAAGTATTTTCGCTACCATCCAGGGTATGAAAAAATAAGAACGAGGGAGTAACTCCTAACTCCTAACTCCTAAC
>CAKZYM010000335.1 GCA_937884685.1 uncultured Calothrix sp. | reverse complement strand
TCTTGCAAGTTTTCATCTAACTCACTGAAAAATTCTGGGTCTTGGGATTGTCCTATTTTGAAGGCGGTTTCTAAATCTTTAAAACTCTTGATTCTATCGGTGACGGCTAAAGTCATATTTATAAATTATCTATAGTTATACAGTACAAGGATACTATTAAACTCAAATATATAGCCAAAGGCAAGTAGAGATATTTTTTTTAAATCACTTGCGCTTAGTTCTGTCTCCTCCCCTTGCCTCCCCAATAGGCTCCATATCAGATGCAATAATACCAGTGCGTTTAAACTCATTAAAGAAATACTCTTCAATGTACCTGCTGACGGTGATATCCCTATCTTGAGCGATTAATTTAATTTTATCCAGTATACGCTCATCAATAGTAATACTTGTGGTTCGCCGTTTGTTGTCTTTTTCTGGCATTTAATAAAAGTACATATAAAATGGTTATTCCTCCGATTCAATAGTGGTTTTAGCTCACCAGGAGCAAACCTGTGAACTTTGCTATCACCTAAGCTGATGAAAGCTAATTTATTAAATAAGTTTTCCTAAAGAGCAAACCTGTGAATTTTGCCCTCAAGTAGTGCTATATTTAAACTGTTGGTGAGTGAAAGCAAGCCACAAACCGGACACAAGCAAAGTTAACATACCTAAGCCCCTAAATGATTAGTTTTAATAGCAGTTAATTACACCCCTTGCCGCGTGGTAAGGAAATAGGGGCTATCTCAATCGTCTAATATCGTCATGCTGGAAATACACCTACCCCAAAGGGGTGGGTACTTTTTACTGCCGTTATGAAGTTGTTTGGGTGGGCATATCTAACTTCTTGGTGAATAGGGCAAATTCTTCTGCATCTCAAGGTGCAGAAGATGTTATGTCTGCAAAAAATTTGTACTAACGAGGAGAAAATAGCGATGGCATCCAACTGGGATTGGCTGAATAATATATCTACTCCAAGCACAAGTGATAACTCTGTACTTGCTGAGCAAGATGCTGTGAAGGATGGAGCTAATGAAGAGCAAAATGATGGGTTACAGTATGACCCTACCAATAATTCTGGAAGCTCTGACAATAGTTCCAACAATAACGGCAATGATAGTTCCAATGATAATGATGGTGGTACTACCACAAGTGGTAATGTCACTTTGAACAATTAATCCTGATAAAGCAACTGAACTAGTTCACTAACCGTTGACGGGCTGAAGCCTTAAAGGCTTTGGCTCGTCACTACTTTTGCTATTCCTCGCATCAGGTTTCTTCAATTAAATTGCTAGCTTCTTCAATCAGTTGCTTGGCGTTGTTTAAAAGTGTTTCTACTGTTAATAACTTGTTTCTTAAATCAATACTTTCTCTGGCAACAATATTTCTCGAATCCTCATCCCGTGATAGATGAATCATTCTAACTACTTCAACATTTATCATAACTTTTATACCGTTTCTGGTTACTTCCCTGGTTTTTTCAATTGGTTTAAATATGGCTTCACTAGCCATCAGTTTATTATATTCAAAAACTTTTTTACCTCTTTTAACGTTGTACGTATGAACTTCCACGCTCCTGGGTGGGATGTACTGGTCTTGGGTTGCTTCTACTAATTGTTGAGATAGCTGAGATAACTGCTCTGATAAATCAGTGATTAGATTAGTTATTCCTAATGAATCCAGGGATTGGGGACAACCCCTACTCATCAGCATCATCCTTGCTGCCTGTTTTCTTGAGATAAGTACTCTTTCTTGAAACCTTTCCCAATCTTGCTGGGCTTCTTGTTGTCTTCGTTGGGCTTCCTCCCGCTCCCTTCGGCGAACTTGTATCAGTTCCAACTGTTCATCAGGTGTCAGTTCATAAGCACTACCGCAAGTTTCATAGTTAAGACAATCAGCGGGGTCTATACCTGGCTGAATCATCATAGAAGCGCAGTCAAAACCTAAACCGCATTTTTTCTTGGGCATGGTTGATGAGGGATATGCAAATTTGTTCTAGCTATTATTATAAAAGATTTAGCTAGAACAAAATCGTCACTGCCTTATTTAAACCAGAAAACCTTATCAAAAATCTCTACACAGGATAGTAATCTCCTCTGGCTTGGGCATCCTTTATTTCACAACTGGGGCATTTTTCATCTTGCGAGGACAATATATACCCACAAGTTAGGCACAAGAAATTGTCTCTTCGAGCGCACATTTTGTTCCATAAGCTTTGATGAGATTTCTTAATATTATTCAAGCCAATTTCGGTAAGTTTATACTGCTTGCTAGGTAATAACTCAATTAAGCCCCATTCTTGCATTGTTGATAGCCTATGCTTAAATATTTTTTTCTCTATATGAGGCTTGTGCATACCTAATTTGCGATAAAAGCCACCATTAACATACTCCGTAATTTCTGATATTCTAAGCGGATTTTTCAGAATAAAGGGTTCTAAAAGTAGATAATCAAAACTAGAGAAAGAATATCCTTCAGCTTTATATTTCTTTAATAACATGATAATTATTGAAGTGAAAACCAGTTATATTTTATAATTAGAATTTAGATAAAAAGAATAAATATTATTATGAATGTTAGTGTAATTCCCATTGAATTTGAGTTTAGGGCTTTACAAATTGCAGCTAAATATTATCCTTATGCCCGATTTAAGCTATTACTAAAGAAGTTAGATGAGTATGAAGTATCGGTTTTATTTAAAGCATTTTACAAGGAGCAAAGCTTTAATAAAGGCTGCATCAACTACATTAACGATAACTTACAAATGAATACAATTGATTTTGATATATGGTTTGATGAAGACAGCTTACTTATATCCTCGTTTTGGAGACGCAGTTTACTAACTTTGATTTATGAAGGTAACAAATTTTTTGCTTGGATGAGCGATGATGGAGCAAAAATATCGCGTCCCTATCCCGATGGGTTGAAGTTTGAAAATATGGCTGTAGATTTGTATCCTCTAACAAAACATTATTTCTCCTAAATCCTGGTGTTTCATCAACTGGCACTATGTTCTAGCAGTTTAATTTTTATATTTAGCTAGAACAAGTTGTCGATGGGGTTGTTTGATTTAGATTCGAGTTGAAAAAGCGCTTAAAACCTGGTCTGAAACAGCTTTTGGGATAATCAATATAAACTGAAATCCGGTTGCAGGTAGTACAAATATCTGACTAGACAGTAGCGGGCGTTGGTTAGTAGCCTAGAATTAACAAGTTATTCAAGACAAATGCTTATGTCTAGCCGATGTCAGTTGAATCTAAGATTTGATGGTAGGGAAGGATTAAAGAGGGCTGCAATGCAGCAGTCAAAGGAGATGGGGATTACTTTAACTGATTTTATTGCTTCTGCCATTGAAGACAAACTGGAATCAAAAACCGAAACAAATGATAATGTGCCTAGTCAAGAACTAGCCAAAGCCCTGGAACCGATATTACAACGCCTAAGTGCCTTAGAAAATAAAGAGCCAGATAGAGAGAAGGAAGTTAGCACAACTAATTTAAGCGGAGAAGAGCGGCATCAGTTAATTGCCTACCGGAGAGAGTATGCGGAGTTAAAACAAGAATTAGCAGACAGTAAGCACATCTTAAATGAAATCACTCAGGAGTGCGAAAGAGCTTGGAAAGAAAGTAATAAAGCCAGTCAAACTGTAATTAACTGCCAAAAGGAGATAACTATACTTCAGGGAGAAAACGAACGTCTTCGGCGCGAGGCTAGTCAAATGGCTAGTCAAGAAAGTTTGCTAATTGATGCAGATGCAATTCAGATACTGAAAGAAGCAACCTATTTGAAAGGAACAGCAGGAAATCGTATTAAAGAGGAGATTAGGAAGTTTTTACAAGTAATTGGGGTGAAAAAAGGGGGAGCGGGACAATCTGAGGAATGGAAGGCTCGCACAACCCGCTTTCTTGATAATTTAGATAATTGGCAAGGTGTAGGAACAGAATCAGATGGGTGAGATTAACGATATTCGCTTAACTGCAACTCCTGATGATTTAGCAAGGTGGGAGTGGTTTTTGAAGGAGATGGAGAAGCGAGATTTGATTACTATCTATGAAATCTCTAAACTGCACCCAAATCGTGGAGATTCTAAACTAGTGCGTCGGTATTTTAAAGTCAAACTGAATGCTGAGGCACAAGAATAATTACTTGAGAAGGGGATTAAGTTTCAAAGCTCTTTAAACTATCCCAAATACCTTCTACCAAATACTTAAAGAAGAAAATTTTTTTAAACGATAGGGAGCAGCTGCAAAATGACCCAACCAGAGCATCTACTGAAAAAACGAGATAAAACCTGGGTTTGTCAGGTGTGTGGCTTAAGCTGGAAGCGCAAACCTAAACGGAAATGTGAAGGAATTCCGGCAATCGGCTACGATGAGTTACCCAAAGGAGCGATATGGGATTTTAACCTTTACCGCAATAATCTGACCAAAAAGCCTGAAGCTAAACCGATTGCCTATCACCATAAGCCAAGTTTTCGCCACGATTACTGCTACAAGCTGACTGATTGTAAAAAATGGTTTAAAGAGGTTCCCGATTTAATTCTTACCAAACAGGAGAAGGATAAGCTTGGATATAAAACTAAGCGCCAGTTGGAGAAAATGCATCTGCAACCAAAACCGGATGCCCGTGCTTGTGGCGTTTATTATTGGGATAAAGAGGAAGGAGATGGTTTTGCTATCTTCTATCATCCCGAAGATACCGAATTCTTCGCTTCTGACCAGTTTCTAACTAAAACGACTTTGAAGAAAACTTATCTGTTGTCCGAAGGTTGGGTAAAGCGTCTTGGGGAACCGGATAAATTGGCAGATAATCCCCATATCTACACCCATCCGATTAAGTTGTACTCGCGCAAACGAGTAGAGAAATTTCTGGCTGATAATGCCGAAGATTACTGTAATTGGCTTGATAAGCGGGATACTTATGTAGCTATATTTGAGCAGAATAAAGATAAAATCGCTGAAGCGAGGGAGTTAGTTAGAAAGCAGCAGAAAATGTGCCTGCGTTGTGCTTCTTCCTGTGCATTAGAAAAAGGTTTATTCTGCGTAATTTATCCCACCGGATTGGAGCGG
>CAKZYM010000334.1 GCA_937884685.1 uncultured Calothrix sp. | reverse complement strand
AATTTCCGTTCTTGTACAAGAAAAATAAAACTCTTTTAAATATCTATTTTTAATTTTTCAATATTTATCAACGTTTCTGATAATGGTTTGAGCGCTTATTATATGTAAAAGTTGAGTACAAATAATTATGACTGCTCAAGAGTTATTAAGACTATACGCTACTGGAAAAAGAAACTTTACTGGAATTAAACTCAAGCCAGGTAGTAATTTGACTGGTGTAAATCTGAATAATGCTAACTTTCGTAATGCTGACTTAGCAGAAGTTGATTTTAGTGGAGCTAATTTAGAAGAAGCGAATTTACAAGATGCTAATTTATCTTTTTGTATTTTGGTCAAAGATAATTTTAAAAGAGCTAATCTACAAGGAGCATTGCTGCAAGAAACAGCTTTAGTCGAATCGATTTTTGAGGAAGCGAACTTTCAAAATGCCGAATTTGCTATGTGTTCTATTGTAGGAAGCAATTTTATCAGAGCTATTTTTAATAATACCTCTTTTCTTGAATGTGAATGTCGAGATAGTACTTGGTGTGATGGAAGTATTATCGATGATTCAATTCTGTAACAATAAAAAAATATTTTGACTTAATACCATACCGTAATCATCAACTCAGATAAAAAAATCTTGGAACTAGAAAAAATAATTAGTAAAAATTCCCCAAACATCGAGTAAAACATTAACATTTCAACAGATTGTCGAATGGAAACCAGAAAATAAACTATACGAACTACATAATTAAGTAATTAGGAAACAGGAAATGGAGAACAGGGAACAGGTAGTAACAAATAATATTTGTGATTAATTTTGATTGAATTGTAAAGCTCTCAACCTTTTTTATAATCAGTTTTTCAAAATTGCGAGCAATTAGTAAAAATAATTGAAATAATTATATATAGCTAAATAAAATTTTCAAATTTTCAAATTTTCAAATTTTTAAATTTTAAATACTTCATTATCAATATCTCTCTCAACCTCTTCCCTCTGCGTCCTCCGCGCTCTCTGCGGTTTTATAAAAATCAACAATTAAAAATAAAACTAATATACTCATCCCTATCAAAAAAAGAAAAACGGCAGAGAATCTAAATTCCCCACCGCTTCTTAAATATCAAAATTCTAGATAATCACTAACTATTATCCAAAATCAATTATCAATTAACTTTCAACAGCTTCTTGTAAAGCATCATCTTGTCCGCTGTCGCTGTCGCTTTCTTCCTCAGTTTTCTGAGAATGAACGAGGATATTCCCACCTTCATCCACATCAACTACGGCTGTATCACCTTCACCAATGCGTCCGGAAAGAATTTCTTCTGCAAGACTATCTTCCAATAAACGCATTATTGCTCTACGTAAAGGTCTTGCACCATAACTCGGGTTATAACCTTCCTGTAGCAATCGCTCTTTGAATCGGTCGCTCACTTCCAACTTGATACCTTTTTCAGTGAGTCGTCCAAATACTTCCTTGAGCATGATGTCGGCAATTAACATTACCTCTTCACGATTCAACTGACGGAAGACGATAATTTCATCCAGACGGTTGAGGAATTCAGGACGGAAGTACTGCTTGAGTTCTTCGTTAACCAAAGATTTAATCCGGTTGTATTGAGATTCACCAGCATCTTCAGCAAACTCGAAACCAATTCCACCGCCACCTTTTTCAATTACCTTGGAACCAATATTAGAAGTTAATATCAGCAAAGTATTTTTGAAATCTACGGTACGTCCCTTAGCATCCGTTAATCTACCATCTTCAAGAATTTGAAGCAGCATATTAAATACGTCGGGATGCGCTTTCTCAATTTCATCGAATAGCACTACCGTATAAGGTCTGCGTCTTACAGCTTCGGTTAATTGACCGCCTTCGTTATATCCAACATATCCAGGAGGCGAACCAATCAACTTACTGACGGTGTGACGCTCCATGAATTCGGACATATCCAGACGAATCATTGCTTCTTCCGAACCGAAGAAGTAAGAAGCCAAGGATTTAGCTAATTCAGTTTTACCTACACCAGTAGGACCAGAGAACACAAAACTAGCAATCGGTCGGTTGGGATTCTTCAAACCAACGCGAGCGCGACGAATTGCTCGGGAAACTGCTTTTACAGCGTCTTCTTGACCAATCAAACGCTGGTGTAAAGTGTCTTCCATGTGCAGCAATTTCTCGGATTCTGATTCGGTGAGTTTGTTCACCGGAACGCCAGTCCAAGAAGCCACAATGTGAGCAATATCTTCTTCGGTAACTACAGGTTCTTCACCGTTAGCACCGGAACCACCAGCTTTGCTTTGAGCGATAGCGCGGATTTCAGCCTTGATTTCCATTTCGCGATCGCGAAGTTCGCCAGCTTTATCAAAATCCTGGGAACGAACTGCATCATCCTTTTCCTTAAGGATTTTACGCAGTTCTTTATCTAACTCTTTAGCTGCGGGTGGCAACTGAGAATTAATTAAACGAACCCTCGAACCAGCTTCATCAATTAAGTCAATTGCTTTATCTGGTAAATAGCGGTCGCTAATATAGCGGTCAGATAATTTAGCTGCTGCTAGCACCGCTTCATCAGAAATTTTTAATTTATGATGTTGTTCGTAACGGTCGCGTAAACCGCGTAAAATTTCAATAGTTTCATCTACTGAAGGTTCGCCCACCATCACTGGTTGGAAACGACGCTCAAGCGCTGCATCTCGTTCGATGTGCTTGCGGTATTCATCAAGTGTTGTAGCACCGATACACTGCAATTCACCACGAGCTAAAGCAGGTTTTAGTATATTTGCTGCATCAATAGCACCTTCAGCCGCACCAGCACCAATTAAGGTGTGTACTTCATCAATTACTAAAATTACATTTCCCGCCTGACGGATTTCATCCATAATCTTTTTCAGGCGTTCTTCAAATTCACCCCGATACTTGGTACCTGCAACTAGCAAGCCAATATCAAGAGTTACTACACGTTTTTCTTCTAAGATGTCAGGAACATCCTTATTACCAATCCGCTGTGCTAGTCCTTCAGCAATAGCTGTTTTACCAACACCCGGTTCCCCAATTAATACGGGGTTATTTTTAGTTCTACGACCTAAAATTTGGATTACTCGCTCAATCTCCTTAGCACGTCCAACCACGGGGTCGAGCTTGCCATCTAGCGCCATTTGGGTCAAATTAGAACCAAATTCATCTAGAGTTGGAGTTTTGTTACGTCCGGATTGACCGGTAGAAGTAACTTCAGCGGTTTCACCAAGCATCCGAATCACTTGGGTTCTAACCTTAGATAGGTCTACACCAAGATTTTCAAGAACTCTAGCTGCTACACCTTCTCCTTCGCGGATTAAGCCTAACAGTAGATGCTCGGTTCCAATATAATTGTGACCTAACTGGCGGGCTTCTTCTAAAGACAGTTCCAGAACTCGTTTTGCTCGTGGAGTAAAAGGTATCTCCACAGCTACAAAACCCGAGCCTCGACCTATAATCTTTTCGACCTCGATTCTGGCATCTTTAAGGTTAACGCCCATTGATTTGAGCACCTTAGCCGCCACGCCAGTTCCCTCGCCAATCAGACCTAATAGAATCTGTTCGGTGCCAACAAAATTATGCCCAAGGCGGCGAGCCTCTTCTTGAGCAAGCATTATTACCTTGATGGCTTTTTCTGTGAAGCGTTCAAACATAAGGCATTATTCCCATCGCCTGCGTCGTGCCGGTACGCTGATTTTAGCACAGGCCTTTCCTGTGGGTGTCCCCTGGTAATCGTTAGACATCCAATTTGATGGAACCCACTTGCTTGGTAAGAGTTACATATTATTTGTTACTTTTTAGTAGTCCGCGTACTGAGGAGCGAAATTAAGTGCGCTATTTATCTTGACTACAATCCATCTATACTGAGAACCAGCAATTTACACAGCTAATTTCCAACCATCACTAATATCAAATTTGATAAAAACCGTCAAGAAGATTATGAACTTTATAAAAATCCTTTATAGTTAAATCAAATATTATTTAATTATTAGTAGTAATAAATTTTAAACAAAATTTAGCTATTGGGGAATTGGTCATTTGTAATTTGTAATTGGTAATTGGGCATTGGGCATTGGGCATTGGGCATTGGGCATTGGGCATTGGGAAGTAAGAAGTAATAAATACTGTTCACTGTTCACTGTTTACTGTTCACTGTTCACTGATCACTGATAACTGTTAATTCCCAGCTTGATTTGTTTAACCTTTGACTGACCTTGGTGTCCCAGTTGGTTAAAATTTCTTGAAATTCGGGTTTGTGTATTCCTCCTAGCCAGAGAATTAAAGCGTCTTCTTGGTTGTCTTGGTAATAACGTCTTCTTATTCCTGCTGTTTTGAAGCCAAATTTTTCGTAGAGGGAAATTGCTGCTTGGTTGGAAGCTCTTACTTCTAAAGTTGCTCTTTCTAAATAACGTTTTCTAGCTGTCTTGATCAGAGAGTAAAGCAAAGCCGCTCCCATTCCTTGACGATGATACTCAGAATCGATTGCCAAAATTGTAATATGGGCTTCTTCTAATATTGACCAGAAACAACCCATTCCTAGAAGTTTTTCGCCGGTTTTCTGGGAAAATAAACCTTGTATCTCGCTGTTTGGACTATCAAGTTCTCTTTGATAGCCTTCTTTTGACCACAAGCCGTTAAAGCAAGCTTTGTCTAACTCCAATATTGCGCTTAGGTGTTCGTGGGATAAGGATTGAATTTTAAGTTTTGAGAAGTCCACTTTTTTTGGATATAGTACATCGTACTTTGTACACTGGGGTACGGGCGGTAAATGTCGCCTAGAACTCAAACATTTACAATTTATATCGTTATGGTTTCGACTTACCTGGCTGGGGTTCAATCAAATGGTAGTAGTTATATACTATCTTCTAGCAATCAAGAAAAGGTTTCACCAAATCAATCGCTTCTACCTTTAACTGCTCGGGTTAATAAGGATGACAATTTGGAAATCGGGGGTTGTGATGTTATTACCTTGGTAAAGCAATTTGGT
>CAKZYM010000333.1 GCA_937884685.1 uncultured Calothrix sp. | reverse complement strand
ATAAGTTAGTTTTCCCAAAAGTTTTCCCAAAAATTATAGCAATTCAAAAACCCGGCTTCTCTTAGAAACCGGGTCTTAATTATTCTAAGCAAATACTATTAATGTAAGATTACTGCTATTTAATGCCAGCTTTTGCTTTCTGTTCGCTGCTGCTAGCTTCATAAGCTTTTTCCAACCGCATGATTTGCTTAGCTTGCGCTGATAATGCACTCTTATCAAGCAAGTTTGCAATCAATGCATCACTAGAAAATAATCCCGCACCATTGATGGTGAAGAACAAGAAACAAGCGGCGTAAATCGCAGATAGTTCCAGGTATGGAATATTAAACCCTGCGACCTTGACGTGATGGTACATTGCAACGCACATTGTTGCAAACAAACCAAAAGCTGCTGGACGGGTAAATAAACCAAGTATCAACAGCGGGGCACCGATTAACTCGGTGAAAGCTGCAATATAGCTAAAGAATATAGGGAAAGGTAAACCGATAACCTCTACATAAGCTTCTGCGAAGCTCTCAATATTACCTAACTTGTCTAAGCCGTTATGAATCATCATGATTCCAACTACCGCTCTTAAAACAGCCCAGCCTGTTTGGGAGAAAAAGTTAGGACTGATATTAGGCTTGAAGATAGTGGTTACTAGTGCGTTATTGCTCATATGTCAATTGTTGATACTGAGGAATTTATCATATTTATATTAATAAATTTAACAAATAAATTAAGAAATGTAAATATAAAGTTTAGTTTATAAAAGTTCTCTCATAAAATGTGATAGCCAAAAATATTGCAATGGAACATTAAGTAGCTGTATGACAAGCTTTTACCAGACTTTTGCAATTTACAGCCAACTGAATTTAACTGAAAATAACTGAACTTAAGTAAAGCAATTAGCGTCTTAATGTTAAGAAATATTTTTTGCTGTACTTAAAACCATCATATAACCTTTATCTAAACTTTAAGGTAATCTCACTGAGAGTATTTATTCTCTTGCTGTATAAAATACGAGTAGTGTGGTACATGATTGATTTTAAAACGGGTCAAAGCAGCTAATCTGCAACCTAAGTTAATTCAATTCAAATCTGAAAGTTAGTAGATATCGATATTTTTGGTATGACTAGTAAAATGTTTTATGCAAAAACACTATTAACAACATTGCATATTAGAAATGCATTGTTTAAGAAACTTTTACCATTATTCTTTCTGTTATCTCTTATTTGCTCTTTAGTTGTAAATAGTTTTACACCAGCGATAGCACAGCAACCCCGTCAAGAAATTCGTGGGGTGTGGATGACTAGCAATGATTTTAGTATTCTCAGGTCGCGCGAGAAAGTTAGTGATGCAATGGGCTTACTGCGAGGCTTAAACTTTAATACTATTTATCCTGTAGTTTGGAATTCAGGATATACCAAGTATCCCTCTCAAGCTGCAAAGAGAGCGGGTATTCCTTTCTTTTATAAGGGTGAAGAAGGACAAGATGTTTTGGCAGACTTGATAAAGCAAGCACATAGTCAAAACTTGTTGGTAATTCCTTGGTTTGAGTTTGGTTTCATGGTTCCTCAAAGTTCTGAATTAGCCTTAAAGCACCCTGATTGGTTGACCAAAAAACAGGATGGAAGCCAAACTTCAATTGGTGCTGCTGGTGAAAACGCTTGGTTAAATCCATTCCATCCCCAGGTACAACAATTTATTACCGAGTTAGTGACAGAAGTAGTAACTCAGTACGATGGTGATGGGATTCAATTTGATGACCACATGAGTTTGCCCCGCGACTTTGGTTATGATAAATATACTGCGGCTTTATACCGAAAAGAAACAGGTCGCAATCCTCCCAGAAACTCTCAAGATGGACGTTGGGTACGTTGGAGAGCAGATAAAATTTCCCAATTCATGGTGAAGCTGAATCAAACAGTCAAAGCTAGAAAACCCAATGCGATTTTCTCAGTCTCTCCCAATTACTACAAATTCGCTTATAAAATGCAATTGCAAGACTGGCTCAAATGGGTCAGGGAAGGTATCGTTGATGAGTTAATTGTTCAGGTTTACCGTAACGATTTGCAGTCCTTCGTTCAGAAAATCAATCGCTCAGCAATGAAAGAAAGCCAACAGAAGATTCCTACAGCAGTTGGAATTATGGCAGGATTAAGAAACAAACCTGTTTCAATCAACCAAATTCAATCTCAAGTTAGAGCATCTCGACAAAATGGTTTAGGAGTATCATTCTTTTATTATGAGAGCTTGTGGAATCGCAGCCAAGAATCAAAGGAGCAGCGAAAAGCAGGATTTCAAGCAATGTTTCCTCAACCTGCTTTTCGTTCCGCGATGAGATGATAAATAGGTAATTGTTTAACCATCTCGGTGGGAAGTCTCCCGCTTACACGAAGTAAAGCGGAGAGATGAGAGCCGAGGCAAGATTTATGATATTATCAATTGTGTAGGTGTAACCCAATTAAATGCAGAAATGCAGCCTACAAGGTACGAAA
>CAKZYM010000332.1 GCA_937884685.1 uncultured Calothrix sp. | reverse complement strand
AAATCCCTACCAAAGTAGCCGATTCTGCTGCCGTTAAGTCTTTAGCTGATTTATCAAAATAATACCGCGCAGCATCTTCAAAACCTGAAGTGTTTACACCTAAGTAAACCCGGTTTAGGTAACTAAGTAAAATTTCATCTTTACTATAAAAAGTTTCTAGCTTTAGCGATACAATCGCTTCACGCACTTTTCGTCCTAAAGAATCCTGTCTACCTACATAATCTCGGAATAAACTGCGAGCTACCTGCTGAGTTACCGTACTAGCACCTTGTTGAACGCCACCGCTTCGAGTATTTATTAACACAGCTCGCAAAATACCGTATGGGTCAACACCAAAATGCCAATTAAAACGGCTATCTTCTGAAGCTATAACCGCTGAAGCCAAATAAGGTCCAAAATCGGACAATTTCTTTAAATCTACATGAGCAGTGGTTCGCGGCTCTTGCAGGGGTGTCTCGCCATCACCAGCATAAACTACTACTGGTCCTTGAGTCGCTGCTGGTAAAGGTCGCACCGAGAATTTCAGCCATTCTATGCCAATTACCATCATCAATAAGGTACTGACACCAGCGACCCCTAAACCTGCCCAAGTAGCAGCTTTAACGTAAAGCGGCGGAGGATCTGAATATTGTAAACGTACCGAAGCTGCTAGTTCTGGTGGTCCTAAAGTCAGAACATCACCATGACGTAATTCCAAAGAATCAATCCGACGCTTACCTCGATAAATACCATTAGTGGATTTTTCATCCTTAATAACAAAAATCGGCTTGCGTTGAGATGAATCTCGCGATAAAGAAAGATGGATTTGACTAACTACCGGATTTCGGACAACGATATCGCAGGATTTTGAACTGCGACCTATCATATAGCGGTCGCCAAGCAAGGGATACATTTGAGCCTGAGATGCCCCAGCTTCTTGTACCCAAAGTTCTGGCACTCTGGCATTAGGCTTGAGAGCCAGCTTGGAAAAATCGACCCGAGCTTGAATTGTTTGTACTGCTTGAGTCAGTTGACCAAGTAAAGTTTGCGGCTTATTAGGGGGTTGGGGGGAACTCATGGGCTACTCAACACCACGGTTATTATTTAATAATCTTTAATATTCGGGCAATATTTTGCCCTAAAACGCTGTTATTTCACCATTCTAATCACAAGAATATATGAAGTTTGGCGATACGGAATTGTTCCTTGTTGTATCTAATACAAAAAACGCACTTAAATTTGCTAAAACTGAGTTATTTTTCATACAAGATAATCTTCGTAATTTATTGATTTCTCACTTCTTATTTGTTTTTAAATATCAGTTTGTTATTGTTTTAGAGCTTTATCAACTTGCCAAGCGACACAATATACATAAGTATATATATCAACAAATAAACTGGGTCGAAATGATTAAGTTTTTACATTTTTAATTTCCCAAATATATATATTTTAAAATACACATCCTCATTTAGACAGATTTTATAAAGCCATTTGTTTGATTTAATGGGCGGTGGTATTACTTTTGAGGAGTGAATAATTATGAAGGGCAAAATTATAACCCTTATTGGCACAGCCCTGACTCTAGCATTAAGTAGCACTGTTGCGGTTGGTCAGTCAACAAAGTTTCCTAACCGAGACTTTCCAGAACGTGAAGAACCTACATCTGTTTCAGAGTCTGATGACAGTATTGTTGCAGCAGCAGAAGAAGAACTTTCGCCAGATGCAATGGAAATTTTATGCGTTCGTTTTCCATTGAATTCTCGTTGCCAAGGTGCAAATGCAGTAACACCCTCTGAAGATACAGAACTAGAAGTAGAAGAAACTCCTGTAGAAGATAGTACTTCTCCAGATAACACTATTGAAACCACACCGGACGAACTTCCCGGCACAGATCCTGAAGGTATAACTCCAGCACCAGATGCACCTCTTCCTGGTACTGTTCCTGGAGAAGAAGCTGCTCCAAGCGAGGATGATGCTCCAACAAACATTACTCCAATGCCTGGTACAACTCCTGAAGGAGAAGTAGCTCCAAGCGAAGATGATGCTCCAACAAACATCACTCCAATTCCTGGTGGTGTAACTCCCGAAGCTGCTCCCAGCGAAGATGATGCTCCAACAAACATCACTCCAATGCCTGGTGGCGTAACTCCAGAAGCCGCTCCAAGCGAAGATGATGCTCCAACAAACATCACTCCAATGCCTGGTGGCGTAACTCCAG
>CAKZYM010000331.1 GCA_937884685.1 uncultured Calothrix sp. | reverse complement strand
TTTTTTGGGCATCTTATATATTAACAGGCTAAGTTTACCAATAATCAGATGAGGCAGCATCAAAAATTTACGGCCGCTGAACAGCAAATCTTCTCTTTGGGGCGCATCCTTCAAATTTTGAGGGAAGAAGATAATGCTGAGGTTCTGATTGAAAAGACTATTTCATACCTAAAGGAGCAGTTTGATTATTCATTAATTTGGATTGCTTTTTATGACCGTCTCAATCATATATTATTCGGCAAAGGCGGAGCGACACCCGATAGTAGTCATGAAAATACTTATTTGCACCAACGGGTAGTTTTGAGTCCAGGGGATTTATTAGAGCAAGTAGTGATTCAGCAGCGTCCCATGGGTGTAGCGGATTTGCGAATGGAAAAACGAGCGGAAGGATGGCAAGAAATTGCCACAAAGTTCGATATCCAAGGAACGATTATGCTACCTATCCGCCATAAAGACCGCTGTTTAGGTATATTAATGCTGGGTTCTAAACGCTGGGGTTACTTAATAGGTAGCGAAGCTAGGTCGCAGATAATGATTGTAGTTGGAGAACTTGCAGCAGCACTTTTTCGACTTGAAGCAGATTTGCAACATAAGCAAGCTAAGCGTCCGGATGAGGTATTGCTACGGTTGCTGGAAAAATTAAGAACTCTGGCTACTTTGGAACAAAGGTTAGAAGCTGTAGTATCAGCAACTCACAAGTTTATTGTCCCGACTCGAACAAATGTTTACTGGTTCGACCCACAAGAACGTTATTTTTGGCGGAGAATCAGCACTCAATGTTTCAACCTGGGTAAAGTTTCAAATAAAAAGCAAACAAAAGATAGTTTAACGGTAGAAGATTTAAGCGATTTTTATTATGCAATGTCCGCAAATCAACTAGTTTGGATTGGAGAAGGACGCAGTTCGCTAAAAAGCTACAGCACTAAAAAACTACTTAAAATTCTTGATGTACGTAGCCTTTTAGTTGCTCCGATTATTTGGCAAAAAGATTTGTTAGGATTTTTGGCAGTCGAAGGTAAAGAACCTCGCATTTGGAATGAAACAGATAAAAACTTTGTTAAAGGAGCAGCAGGATTAATTTCTTTGGTTTCTCTTACCGAAAATATTGAAACCAACATGCAACAAATTCAAGAAGATGCTCAACTTAAAAGTCAGATTGTAGAGGGTATTTACAACGAAGAAAATATTGAGCAAATTTTAGATAACTGTGCCCAAAAAGTTTTAAAAAGATTAGGTGCTACTAGATTTTTATTATTGTTTTGCGACCAAGACCTATATGAATATAACTTTTTTTACCAAAGTCAATTATCAAATCAGCGACCTTTAAACTTTAATTTGGAAGAGTTAAAAGAAGTAGATGCAAAACTTTTGGAACGTTCTACCCAGGCTGTAGGTGTGGAAGATTTAGAAGAAGATTTACGATTTTTTAACTGGCGCTCTTCCTTGCTAAAAGCTGGATTGCGGTCGATTTTAGTTAGCAACTGCGCTCCTCAAAACACACCAGATGTAATTTTGATGATTGGCAGCGATAACAGTCGCTCTTGGACAACCGTAGAAAAAGATTTAGTCCAAGTAATTGCTCAACAAATCGGGGCCATTGTTCGCCAATGGCAGTTGCACCAACAAATCCAAAACCAGCAAAAAATTTGGCGTACCTTTGGGCAAAGTTTACGCATTCTCGAACCCGTACAAGATTCTCAAGCTAGTGAAGCAGAAAAAGACCCATTAACTACGGTACTCGAACAAATAGCTACGATTATTAATTGCCCTTTAGTTTTACTCTTATCTTGGAATCCTGGTGAAAAATTTGCAAAAATTATACCTGGTGTAATCGCTAATAACAATTTTACAGTTGCTACGGATGTAGATATACCACTGCAAACAGATATTATTATCCACTCAGCGCTCAACGCAGAAGGTTTAGTTAGCATTAATGCCTCGGATTTACCAGAATCCACCAGATACTGGCTTTACGGTTCTGGAATTGAAGAAATTTTACTGATAGCTTTACGCACGCGCCACGAATATGAACCTACTGGCATTATATTAATGGCAGATTATCCACAGCGACAGTGGTCTCCAGACACCTTGGATGCTGTAGAAATTCTGGTCAACCAGCTAGCTTGGTCTCGTCGGCAACAACAAGTTACTCAATTTCTTCATTCAAAAACCGAACAATTGCAGCAGTTGAACTGGTATAAACATCGCCGTTTTGAAGATATACGTCAAAATACTGTGACATTATTAAGTCAAATGCACGACTTAGGGGTTCCAGAGAATCAACTAGCTTTGACACGCTATCAGCAATTGCTGCGACAGTTGGATAATACTGTTGCTTCCACAACTGCACTTTTAAAGCTCGAACAGTGGCAGTTTACTTTTAATAGAGAAACGATAGCAATTGCCAGTCTAATCAAGGGTGCTTTGAAAGGGGTTAACAAACTGCTCAAGCATCATAAACTTTGGGTAGGGGTGCATGGTTTGGGACAAAATTCAGTAAGTGAGGAGTCATATATTGATGATTCGTTGATATCTAATTCACAACTGAAAATAACCGGGGACATAGTAAAAATCGAGTTAATTTTAAGCGAATTATTAATTGCTGCTTGTCATCGTTCTCAAAATAGCGGCAGAATCGATATTTGGTGTCGTCGTTTAGAACCACAAACCTTAGAAATATCGATTACAGACAACGGTACTATTCATCCCCAACTGCTAGAAGAATTACAACAAGAAGACTTTTCCGATGTACTCGCTCAATCTTTAATCAAACAACCACCCATAAAGCATCTATCAATATGTAAAAAACTTATACAGCAGCTTGACGGACAATTGGATTTTTATCAATTACCAGATGCTAGGGTAGTTAGTCGTTTGCTTTTACCGATTGGGGAAAATAGTTAGGAGAGCGGAGGGAGCGGAGGGAGCGGAGGAAGCGGAGGGAGCGGAGGGAGCGGAGGGA
>CAKZYM010000330.1 GCA_937884685.1 uncultured Calothrix sp. | reverse complement strand
ATTGAAGTAAGTAGTTTAGGTAAGTCTTCTATTAAATAATCAAGTTCTATTTCGGTAATTTTTGCTTCAACTTCAGGTAAAGCTTGAGAAGATAAATTTTGCTGTAAATTAATCAACTCAATTAATGATTGTACGTATTCCGAAGCTGGGGTGAGATTAGCAGAAATAAAATTGATAGGGTTGTTAATTTCATGAGCAATACCAGCAACAATTTGTCCTAAACCCGACATTTTTTCTGTTTGTATTAATTGAGCTTGGGTACGTTGCAGTTTTTTCAAAGTTGACTCTAACTGAGCGCTTTTTTGAGTTGCTTCTTGGGTTCTTTGTTCTACTTTTTGCTCTAAAGTATGAGAATAATCTGCTAATTTGGCATATAGTTGAGCGTTTTTCAAAGAAAATGCAGCTTGAGTTACGAGCAAATTGATGATATCTAAATGATTTTTTGTAAATGCACCAATGATAAGATTATTCTCTAGATATAGAATTCCTATTAATTTACCTTGGTTTAAAATCGGCATACATAATAAACTTTTCGATTTATGCTCGATTAAATATGAATCTCCGATAAAATCTGGGTGTTTGATTGCGTTATCGAATACAGCAGGTTTTAAGCTTCTTTTAACATAATTAATTATTGTATTGGGAATTTCTTGACTAAGATGACAAGGTAAATCTAGTAGTTTTATAGTTTGTGAATTGTTAGCTACTGCTTTGAGCATCAAGGTATCTTCTTCAAGCAAAATTAAAGCGGATTTTTTTGCTCCTGCATTTTCCATAATTACTTGCATTAATTTAGAAATTAATTGTTCTAAATGAATTTCGCTTGATAATGCTTGTGACGCTTTTAGAATACTGGCTAAATCAAAGTTTTCTGAAATACTACTACTAGAATGGGTTGTTGTAATGCTTTTTTTGACTGAATAAGGTTTATTGAGACTTTGATATTGCGTTTTATTCAATTCTAAATCCCAAGACTGTTTTTGTAATAAGGATACAAGTAATTGGGGATAGCGCTTTTCTAAGTCTTCTATTTTAGCTAAGCTTCCCCAACGAGCGTAACATTGGTAAGCTTCTTGCATGTAGGTTGCAGCAATTTTTTCCTTACCCCAATTAAGATAAAATATAGCAGCTAGTTCGTTGGCTAAAGCTTGTTCGTGGAGATATTCATTTTCTTTAGCTCCAGAAATAGCTAATTCATAAAGTTCAATAGCTTGAATTTTCTTACCCAAAACGCGGTATTTTTCTGCTGCAATTAAATCATATTTATGTTGAAAGTTCATTGGTGCGTGGTCTGACCAATACTGCATCTTTTCTTGATTTTCTGTTACTTTTTTAATGGAATTCTGTCGCTCAATTACTTCCTGATGGGGATATAGAGCCAAAATCGCTAAAGATTGATAGAAATTATATTGAGCGCTGACGAAAAGTCCTGAGACAGTTTTTAGGTGATTTTCTGCTGCTTGCAAATTTGCGATCGCCTTTTGCGGTCGAGCGAACAAATAGCAGAGGATTGCTTTAGCAAGATAAGCATAATATAGAGAAGTTCCGTTACTTTGTTTGATGAGTAAGGGAATCATTTCTAATTCTTGAAAAGCTTCACCTGACATTTCAATAGGATTTTTAGCTTTCCCCGTTAAATTAAGAATAAGCTGTCTGCTAATTTTTCCATAGACCACGTGATAACTAAGTTTTAGTTTTTCTAACTCTTCTATATAGCGAATGTGTTTTTCTTCAACAATATCTAAAGATTCTCCAGCAAAAAAACTATTAGTACAATAGTTTAAAACTGTATAGCCACCATAGATAATTTCTCCAGATTCTAAACTTAAATAATAAGCAGAGAGTAAAGGTTGAAGAGTTTCTTTAAGCGACTCTTTCCAAAAACGAATATAACCATTAAAGCCTGAAATAACCCCTTGATATCCAGTAGCATTAAATTCTTCTAATATTTGTAAAGATAGTTGAGCAAAAGTATATCCCGTTTCAATATCATTTAACGAACCACATAAAAGTAAAGCATAAGCAATAAAAACTCGTGCAGATAAATTTGAATTCCCATGTTTGATGCATAAATTTACGGCTGTAAACGTCATTGGAGCAAGCAATTCAGGATTAGCTATATAAGCAGCATCAAAGGTCTGCATCAAAATTTTGATAGCTGATTTTTTATATTCATCTGTCATTGAAGGGAGACTAATTAAAGACTCTAC
This sequence comes from uncultured Calothrix sp., assembly GCA_937884685.1. Lineage (GTDB taxonomy): Bacteria > Cyanobacteriota > Cyanobacteriia > Cyanobacteriales > Nostocaceae > Rivularia. The sequence goes on along the minus strand of CAKZYM010000330.1, from coordinate 2,301 downwards.
TTGCTCAACCGTAGGTGCTTTATGCTCTAATTCAACTCCTAGTATTTGTATGACATTTAAGCTAATTTCTAATGCAGTTTGCATCTGGACTTGAGCGATAGCGACTTCAATTTTTAACTGATAAGCTTTTACGCTATCTAAAATATTTTTTGTGCGGCTGATAATAATTTCTATAAAATAATTACTGTCATCAAAATTACCATTGAGATACTCAGCTTCAGCTTTTTGTAAATAAATCTCTAAAGTTAGTTGATACTCGGTTTCCCAACTTTCTGCTGTTAATAATTCGATAGCAAATGTCGAATATTTTAGAGCAACACCATAAGCTGTAGATAGCTTAGCTTTCTTTGCTGCACTCAAATTTAATTTTGCTAATTCCCAGCGATTGCTTTGGGTATTAATTAAGATAGCTCCGATATTAAGTTGATTCACAATCGCAAAAATATTTTCTTCTTGCTTGGATTTTGAAAATTTATTTAATAACAATTCACCTATTTTTAAATGTGTGGTTTGTTTTTCGGCTTCTGGAATCAAAGAGTAAGCAGCTTCTTGAACCCTATCGTGCAAAAATTTGTATTTAACAACCTGAGAATTTTCTAATTGATTATTGGTATCCGATTCTAAATAAAATTTATAAACTTCACCTTGCGGTAAAATAAAATTTTCCTGTAAAGCTTTCCATAGAATTGTTGCAGTTTCAGCTTCAGATTTTTCGTAAACTATTGCTAAAGTTGCTAAATCAAATTGATTTCCAATACAAGCTGCCAATTTCAAAATATTTTGCGTTTCTTCAGGTAACTTTTGCAGTTGTAAAGCCATAAATTCAACGATATCATCAGTAAGTGCTAATGTTCTGACTCGACTAATATCGCATTTCCAACCCCCTTTTATTTTCCCCTGTCCCTTCTCGGTTGGAGTAGGGGAATAATAGGAGTCAAACTTTATCAATCCATCTTCATAAAGTGACTCCAAAAATTGCGTACTGAAAAATGGATTACCTTGGGTTTTTTGATAGATTATCTGTGTTAAAGACTGTGATATTTTCGGACTACAATTAAGAGTATCGCTAATAAGTTGGTTCAAAATATCTTCAGCTAATGGAGCTAAACTGATAATATTTATTTTTCCCCATACTTTCTCAATTTCTGACAAAGTTAACATTAAAGGATGAGCGGGAAAAACTTCATTATCTCGATAAGCACCAATTAATAACAAATAGCTGCTTTCTGGTTCGCTCATAAACAGTTGAATTAGCTTTAAAGAAGCCGAATCAGCCCATTGTAAATCATCTAAAAATATAGCTAAAGGATGTTCCTTAGTTGTAAAAACTTGAATAAACTTTTGAAATAATAAATTAAATCTGCTTTGAGCAGCAATACCCGATAATTCTGGTACTTGTGGTTGTTTATCAATAATTTGTTCTAACTCGGGAATTACATCAATAATGACTTGTCCGTTTTCACCCACAGCCTGTAAAATATGATTTTTCCAGTTTGACAGTTGAGCATCAGTCTCGCTCAATAATTGTCCCATTAAATTCCGCAAAGCTTGAACAAAAGCAGAGAAAGGAATATTACGATTAAACTGGAAACTGGTCAAATTTACCTTTAATAAAATAACCACGCTGTTTAACAATCGGTTTATGAACTTCATTAACTACCGCAGTTTTTCCAATACCAGATAAACCAGCTACTAACATTAGTTCCCTATTTCCATTCGATACTCTCTCAAAAGCTGCTAATAATTCTTGGACTTCTTGTTCTCTACCGTAAAGTTTTTCAGGAATAAGAAATCTATCAAAAATATCTCGTTGAGCAATTTTAAAATATTTGATATCACCAGTGTCTTGAAGCTGTTTTAAACAAATTTTTAAATCATGTTTTAATCCCGAAGCACTTTGATATCTATCCTCGGCATTTTTTGCCATTAATTTCATCACGATATCCGATAAAACTTCAGGAATCTCTCGTTCTTCCTGTCCCCTCTCCTTGTTAAGGAGAGGGTTAGGGTGAGGTTTAATAGCTGGAGGTTGTTTCGCAAGATGACAGTGAAGTAACTCCATAGCATCATCAGATTTAAAAGGTAATTCCCCCGTTAATAACTCATAAAAAGTCACACCCAAAGAATAGAAATCGCTACGAAAATCTATTCCTCGATTCATTCTTCCAGTTTGTTCTGGTGATATATAAGCAAGCGTACCTTCAATAACATTGAGATTAACTAAACTTTGGTTTTCTTTTGGCAGCAAAGATGCAATACTAAAATCAATTAATTTTATTTGTTTTGTTTGTGGATGAATTA
>CAKZYM010000329.1 GCA_937884685.1 uncultured Calothrix sp. | reverse complement strand
AAATTGGAAGCTTGTTGATGCTATCAAAAAGCGATTCATTTTGATGCTGACAGCGACTCCGGTACAAAATCATTTGGTAGAATTATTTAATCTTCTTACTTTACTTAAACCGGGTTTATTAAAAACTGAAGTTCAGTTCAAAAGGGAATATGTTGGCTCTAAGGATGGTAGAATTCCCAAAAATTCCGAAAAATTAAGGCAGTTGATGCGGGAGGTGATGGTTAGAAACACTCGTTCGGTTGTAGATGTAAAACTTCCCAAACGCTTCGCTTCTACTATTACCGTCCAACCAACGGAACAAGAAAAAGAGTTATATCAAGCAATTAATCAATTTTTACGCTCATCATCCGAAGAGAAAAAGATTGATAAATTAAGCAGAAATAACTTATTAATGCGCGCGGGTTCTAGTCCAGCAGCTTTACTTACTTCTTTGGAAGGGTTGCAGTCTCGTTTTGATAATTCCCAAATTAAATTTCTTAAAAAGCGTGCTGGTAATATCAAACAGTTTGAAAAAACTCGGATGTTAGTAGACTTGCTCAAAAAATCTAATCAAAAAACTTTGGTATTCGTCAATAATCTTGCTACCCAAAATTATTTATCCGAATCTTTAACAGCAGCCCGAATTAAACACAGTTGCTTCCGAGGAGATATGTCTCTTAAAGCTAAAGATGCTGCAATTGAAGCTTTCCGAGAAGAAGTTCCGGTGATGTTAGCAACCGAAACTGGAGGAGAAGGACGTAATTTACAATTTGCTAATGCAATCGTTAATTATGACCTACCTTGGAATCCAATGAAGATTGAACAACGCATCGGTCGTCTCCATCGTATCGGTCAAACTCAAGATGTATTTATTTTTAATTTTTGTATCGCTAACAGTATTGAAGAATATATCCTCAAGGTTCTCCACGATAAAATCAATATGTTTGAATTGGTGGTTGGAGAAATTGAAACCATACTAGGGAATATGGGGGATGAATTTGATTTTGAAGATATGGTTATCGATTTATGGTTGGCTAATTCCCACAAAGATGAATTAGATAATGCTTTTGATTCTTTTGGAGGACAGTTATTAGATGCCAAACATAGTTATCAAAAGGTACAGGAATTTGATGAAAATTTATTTGGAGATGATTTAGAAGCATGAAAAATCAACTTCTTGATGCTATCAACCAAGTGATTAGTTTAAACTCTGGGGTTGCAGAGTATACGAATGATGATACTTTAGAAGCATTGTTGCCTGTGGATATTGCTAGCTCTTTAAATGTATCTGATTCTCTACGTTTTAGTACCAGAGCAGATGTTAATGACAGCTATTTTGTGACTTACAATTCAGAAATATTTGATAAGTATTCTGGGTTACTTGATGTTCAAGGTTATGCAGCCGCATTAGGTATTAAGTATGATGGCTACCTTAAAACTACAGGCTTTGAGAAAAAAATCGGCGATTCTTTATGTCCACAGAATGGTTTAATTCGCGTCGGTAAATCTTTTGAAGCGCGAACTCCCTACATATTATTTAATATATCCTATACCGCGAGTGCAGACGAAAAGCGGTTGGGAATGATATCGTTTTTTGTTAATGGTCTTACGGGTATTCCTGGCGTAGAAATTGGTGATGC
>CAKZYM010000328.1 GCA_937884685.1 uncultured Calothrix sp. | reverse complement strand
CCCCCCCCCCCCCCCCCTCCCGCCCCAAGTATTTAACAACTGATAACTGTTAACTGATAACTGATGATCCACACCCGACCGGTGATAACTGTTAACTGTTAAAACCACTCCCCCTTCTTCGGTAAATTTAATTGCATTACTTAGTAAATTAATTAAAACTTGACGGAGCTTTCCTTCATCAGTAACGATACAAATTGGTAAATTTGGGTCTAAAACAAACTTTAAAAATAATCCTTTTGCAGTTGCTCGGAGTTGAAACATTTCTTGGAGAGTCTGCAACAAAATATATAAATTAAAAGATTCTGCATATAGATAACTGCGTCCCGCTTCAATTTTCGACATATCTAATACATCATTAATTAAAGACAGCAAATGTTCGCCACTCCGATTAATTGTTGTTAAAGATTCTCGCTGTTCTGAAGACAGCATTTTATCTCGTTTCATCAACTGTGCAAAACCTAAAATTGCATTTAAAGGAGTACGTAATTCATGGCTCATATTAGCCAAAAATTCGCTTTTAGAACGATTAGCAGATTCCGCTTCCTTTGCTTTAATTTCTAACTGATGGCTATAACTTTCTGACTGTTTGCGATAAAGACTTAATTTTAGAGATAGCCAATATACTCCGATTAATAAAACGCTTACCGATACCAAGCCAATTGACATAACAGTATTAGCTAATTGACGCGCTGGAGCAAATGCTTCCTGCTGATTTATTTCTACTAATAAAGCAAGTCCTTGCTCGTCTGACCAACGATATTTTCCCAGGACCAGAATTCCTTCAGGATTAAGATATTCACCGCTACCGCTAATCCCGCTCATCGCTTCCTCAATACCTTGAGAATTCACATCTTGGATAAGACTTTGACTTTTATTTTGTGCTTCTGTAATAAATGTTTTTTTACCACTTCTTAACTCACCAATTAAATAGGTTTTACCACTCTTACCCAAACCAGAGCTATCCCTAACAATTTTATCGATTTGTTCCAAATTTAGATGTGCTACAACAGTTCCCTGACGTTCTCCCACTTGATTACGTAGAGTTTTTTCTAAAGTAAGTGCGGGCTTACCTGTTTCTGGTGAAGAATAGAAAATTGGAACAGAACTTTCTCCACTGCCAAACTTTTCCACAGTGGTAAAATTAGCTGATACCTCATACTTTCCTTCACGATTTTTGTTAGTTGAAAAAATGACTTTATTGCTACGGTTAAGGATATAAATCTCTTTAAAACTAGGTTTAATAGTCTTTATATTCTGTAAATAGTTGGTGATACTTTCAGAAGTTTGTTTATAATCAGATTCAGAAATATCAGAGTTTAGAATTGAATTAAATTTATTCTCAATATCAGGAAAATTAACGATAAAACTAAAATCTTTTAATTGAGTTTGAAACCAACGGCTGATTTCTTGTTGTTTAAGACTTGCTGCAACATCAAGACGTTCAAAAGTTTCTTTTTTTAGAGCTTCTCGCGCTCTAATAAACGTCACCCCTCCCACTACACCCACAGTAAAAAGGGACAGCAATAAAAAAGAACCAGCTATTTTAGTTGTTAAATGTTGCTTCCAGAATTTCATTTTAACAAAGTAGCAAGTAGCGAGTAGCGAGTAGCAAGTAGCAAGTAGCAAGTAGCGAGTTGGGAGTTAGGAGTTAGGAGTTAGGAGTTAGGAGTTAATTATTGAGAACTATAATTTTATTCCTCTTCATCTTCCCATGCCCAATCCCCAATCCCCAATTCCCAATCCCCAATTATCTATTCCACTGTTTATAAATTAATTTAATTTCTTGAATTGCTTCATCTGTTGCTTTCTCTGGTGAAATTTTATCAACAATTACTTTATTAAGGGCTTTACCCCAGACATTTTTATCTAAAACCTGACTATAAGCAGGACTTTTAGAATTATAAAAATAACGATTATTGCCTTCTCTAAAAGTTTTGGTTACTGTTGAAATATGAGGGTCATCTGGATTTGTCCAAAAAGAATCTTCCCAAGCTGGTTCTAGTACTGGTGAATTTCTTCCTCCTGCTGTTGTGAGATAATCTTTCATTACTTGTGTATCCACTAAATACTTCAAGAATTCTTTAGCCAATTTCTGATTTTTTGAATCAGATAATATTGCTGCTTGCTCAGCCATTGTTAAATGTCGCATTGGCTGACCGCTGGGTTTATTAGGAAATTCAATAGTCCCTAAATCGTTATTATAAATATCTGCATCTTCACGTACCGCTGCGGGAATTGAAAGAGTAGCATTAGGAGTCATTAATACTTCCCGATTTAAGATGCTACGATTATTATCTGGATTTAACCACTTCAGAGCAGTGGGTGGAATATAACCTTGCTGATAAAATTGTTGATACCAAGTTAATACTTTGATAATTCCTTGACGTACTTTCGGTTCATCTACTAATAGTTTTCCTTGAGGGCTAATAATCCCAACATCGTAGGCTTCTAAAATTTGCTCAAATAGATAATAAGTGTCACCAGCTTCTGGTGAAAGAGTTAGTCCTAAAGCATATATTTTTGATTGATTACTTGATTGCTTATTTTGTTGATTCTTGGCTTGTAAATCGTTCTGAACCTGCTTCCAAAAATCCCAAAAAGCATCCCATTCTTTGGGTATATCTTGTTCGCTACGACCGACTTCTGCTAATAAATCTCTCCAGTATTGAATATGCATCGTTCCTTGATGAATTGGAATAGCATAATAGCTACGTTTTTTATCAACGTTGTTGTAAAAATTAACAGTTTGCAAAACAGCTTGTGGATACTTATCCTTAACTGAATTAACAATATCTGAAACATCTACTAATTTATCATCCCAGGCCAGTTGTGAATTTGGCGACCTTTCAGCCTTAAAGCTCATGATGACATCGGGGGGAGTCCCAGCTTTCATCGACCGACGAATTCTGTCCCCTAAAGAATCAGTACTATAGAAAACCAAATTGATTTTTTTACCAGTTTTATTTTCCCAATTACGGACGAGTTGACGTAGTGCTTCGTCTTCTTGGGGGTTAAAGCCTTTATCCCACCAAATATTCAAGCTGTTTTGATTTACTGAAGAATCAACAACCAAAGATGTTTGTGTAGTTGTAGCACTACTACAGCCAATTATTGTCAAAGAAGCTACAAGAACTAATGAAATAAATTTAATAAATCGTTTTTGATAGCGCTTACGTAGTTTTAAATGCTTTTGCAACTGATAAATCATAGCCATTACAGTATCTGTTGTTTTTAAGTTCTTATTTTTTAAGTTCTTATATAATTATTCAAAGCAAATAAAGAATTTACGAATTGACGCAATTTTTTATTCATAAGCGATTGAGCGAACCCAATCAAATTTAGAGATATATCTAAATAATTACTTTACAGCCAATCTTTTTAATTAATCACTCTCTTCAATATTTCTTTTCGATTGCATCTTCCCCCTCTGACAAAAACAAGTAATACTCCACCAGGAACGGAGTAGTAAGCGAATCGCAACAAGATAGACATTTCTTTCTCCAGCACATATTTTTTTGTCTAATGAACGCATAAAATGAATTGTTGCAAACTTAGGTATTTGGCAAATGCTTGTTATTTACGAGATTTACGGCCAAATGCACCTTGCTGTTTTGTGAAGTGCTGTAAACCGAAGGGGTGCAACAAATGAAAAAATATAGAACGAAGAGTTATGGCAATTGAAGCTGCGGTAGGTGAAGCTGCCGGTATCGAACAAAATCTCAAACAATTTCTCTTAGTACTGTCCGTATCTTTGAGCGTAGCCACTTTACCGCAAGTTTTTAGCTGGTTTCGCCAAATACCTTATACTTTACTACTAGTGATAGCCGGTTTGGGTTTAGCGTTCGTGGATGTTCGCTTGGTAAATCTTTCTCCCGAACTAATTCTAGCGATTTTTCTACCTCCTTTATTATTTGAAGCCGCTTGGAATTTAAAGTGGTCGAATTTGAAGCGAGATTTCTTCCCGATTACTCTTTACGCTGTCGCTGGAGTTGTAATTTCCATCGTGGGTGTAGCGCTTGGCTTAAATCAAGTTGCTGGATTACCTTTAACCACAGCTTTACTAGTTGGTGCGAGTCTTTCAGCTACCGACCCGGTTTCCGTTACCGCTTTATTCCGCGAATTGGGGGTTGATAAACGTCTCACAACCTTGATGGAAGGGGAAAGCTTATTTAATGACGGGATGGCTGTTGTTGCTTTTAGTTTTTTAGTAGCGCTACCCTTGGGAACAGCGAAACTAGGAGTTCAAGAAGTCGTCTTAGAATTAATTAGTGTAATCGGAATTGGACTTGCGGTTGGTGGCTTAATTGGCTTTGGTATTTCCTACCTAACTCAAAGATTTGATTTACCGTTAGTAGAACAATCTTTAACATTAGTCTCAGCTTACGGTACTTATATAATTGCTGAAGAATTCGGCGGTTCTGGTGTAATTGGTGTTGTTGTCTGCGGTTTAATTTTAGGAAACTTTGGTTCTCGCATCGGGATGAATCCCCGTACTAGAGTAATTGTGAGTGAATTTTGGGAATTTGTCGCTTTCTTTGTCAATTCAATTGTTTTCTTATTAATAGGTGACCAAATTCGATTTTCAAACCTCGCAGACAACCTATTAATTATTGGTGTAACTATCGCTGGAATGGTTGTATCAAGACTTATTTCTGTTTACGCTTTAGGATTTTTTAGTAATACCGTAGCCAAATCAGAAATCAGTTTACCGCAACAAACAATATTGTGGTGGGGAGGTTTACGCGGTTCAGTTTCTATTGCTTTAGCATTAAGCGTACCAACAATATTAGGAAACGAAAGAGAAGACCTTATTTCAACAGTATTTGGAGTTGTTTTATTCACCTTATTAGTACAAGGATTAACTACCAAACCTTTACTGCAAAAACTGAATTTATTAGGCGACCAACCATTACGCCAAGAATATACGAAATTGGTAGCGCGTGAAAGCGCACTGCGACGAGTTTTAACTTATTTAGATGAAGTAGACGACGAACGTCCCGGACTGGATTTAGAATTTTGTCGTTATCAAGAAGCGTTAATTAAAGGAGAGCTAAAAAACATTAAAGACAGAATTGATAAAATGCAGGATGAATATCCCAGTTTGAGAGAATTTGCTAGCGAACAACTACGGAACGAACTATTATCAGTAGAAGCCGATACTTATGCCGAATTTGTTCGTAGTGGAAGGTTGAATCAAGAGCTTTCACCTTTATTACAAGAGGTTTTAGAAGAGAATTAGTTAATATGTAATTAATTCGTAGGGGAGGCAAATTGGGGTGTAGATTTTCTTCCCCCAATATTGCCGTTGTCTTACGACATGAAAAATTTTGATAATTTGAATTATATTGATATTGCCGTGACGCACCATTTTCTTGATAGCAGAAAATATTTTTAGTAACTCACTAGATATTTTATAAGATAAATAGATTTAAATCGCTACTCTCCATACTTGTGTCTTTGGAAAACTATATAAATCATAATTATCCAAAAAAAATTATTAATCAAAGATGGGCTAAACTGATTGAAAGGTTGCCTTTTTATAATACAGTAAATAAATCCATAAATTATTTTTTCAGTAATAAGACTTAAGCAATTAATTAAATAAGCTATTAAAATAAAAAACTAAAATACAAAATTTATTTTTAACAGCATGAAACTAGAAAAAATATTTCAAAATAAAACCTTTACAACAATGGCTGTTGTATTGTCTGCTCTTTGTGTAGGATGTGTCTCTAGTATAACTTTTTCAGCAGAGCGAGAATTCAGTAAAACTGCTACTAAATATGTAGAAATAAGCTCCAAACAACTCAAGAACTCTCAATTACAAACAGTTTTAGATGAAGCAGTTGAAGAACTGGAGATTCCGGGGGCCGTAATGTACATTTCGGGACCTCAAGGAACTTGGATTGGTGCATCTGGTTATAGCGATTTAGATTCCGAAACACTGATGAAACCTGACGATAGATTAGCTTTAGCAAGTGTTAGTAAAACCTTTGTGGGAGTTGTAATTCTAAAATTAGTAGAACAAGGTCAGTTAAATTTAGATGAATCTATAAACAAGTATTTACCAAAAGATATTAGTAAAAACATTCGTTATAGTGATAAAATTACCGTTCGTCAACTCCTGAATCATTCCAGCGGTATTATTGATTATTTAGATGATGATTTTGCAGAAATAACAGAAGGTAGAAGTCGTTCTCAACCTTGGAAAGCAAGAGAGGTCATCAAGTTAATCTATGGTGAACCACAAGCTAAACCAGGAAAAAAACACGATTATAGCAATAGCAATTATATACTTCTGGAATTGATTGTAGAAGAGAAGACTGGGAAATCTCTTGCTGAAGTTATGCGCGAGAAAATTTTAAATCCCATAGGTTTAAAAAATACATTTACTGAGTTAAGAGAAAATAAATCTACATCGATTGTGACTGGCTATAGCGATATAAATGAAGATGGAGTGCTTAAAAGTCACAAAGGATTAAATGAAGGAAATGGGTTGGGAGATGGTGGATTAATTTCTAATGCAATGGATACTGCTAAATTCATAGATGTATTGGTTGCAAAAAAAAGTTTACTTTCTCCTCAAATACTCAATGAAATGCTAACTTTCATTCCCACCGGTGACGGTGACGAATATGGTTTGGGAATAGCACGTTTTCAGACACCTTTTGGAGAAGCAATCGGTCACGATGGTAGTTCCTATGGTTTTGTCTCGTTGATGTTACATTACCCGGATGACAATATCACAGCAGTTGTTTTAGTTAATAAAGATGGAGATTTCACTGAAGAAATACTCAATAAGGGTTTAAAAGCTTATACACAAAGCTAAAATATCACTAAACTCAGCATCTACCATCTTATTTTCCCACAATGCCAGAATTCATCGGACAACTCCCCATCTCGGAACCTGCTTGGAATGCAATCTCTTCAGTACAAAGCTTCCAAAGTTACGACCGTGAAATACATTTCGATTGCGGTAATAATTCCCTTCTAATTCTCACCATTCTTGCAAATAATTTAATTCGAGTCAGATTTTCACCTACCCAAGAGTTTACACCGAGACGTTCTTGGGCTGTAAATTCACCCGACACAGAATGGAATGCTATTAATTTTGATATCCAAGAAACTGACGCACAAATAATTATCGAAACTGAGAAAATCAAGGTTTGCGTTCAAAAAAATCCCTGTCAGATAAAGTGTTTTGATAAAGCTGGTAATCCTTTCGCTCACGATACGGGTTGGGGAATTGCTTCACGAAAAGATGAAATTGCAAACTGGAAAGAAATTACTCCTCAAGAAAAATTTTATGGTTTTGGGGAGCGTTCGGGATTATTGAATCAAAGAGGTAAGGTTTTAACTAATTGGACGACGGATAGTTTGGATTACACGATGCTGACGGATGAAATGTACCAAGCAATTCCGTTTTTTATGTCTTTACGTCCGAATGTCGGTTACGGTTTGTTTTTCAATACTACTTTTTGGAGTCAGTTTGATGTCGGTGCTGATGATATCAATACTTTGCAATTAAAAACCAAAGATAGCCAACTCGATTACTATATTATTTACGGTTCCGAACCCGCTATAATTCTTGAAACCTACACCCAGCTTACCGGAAGAATGCCGCTACCACCGCGTTGGGCTTTGGGCTATCATCAATGTCGTTGGAGTTATAACTCGGAAGCAGAAGTCAGAGAATTAGTTGGTCAGTTCCGCAAACGTCGCATTCCTTGCGATGTGGTTCACCTGGATATCGATTATATGCAGGGTTTTCGAGTATTCACCTGGAATAAACAGCGGTTTCCCAGTCCCAAAATGTTGATAGAAGATTTATCTCAGCAGGGAATCAAGGTTGTTAATATAATTGACCCTGGAGTCAAATTCGACCCGGAAGCAAGTTATCAAGTATGCGATGAAGGTTTAGAAAAAGATTATTTCATCCGTAGGGAGAATGGTAAAGTATTTCACGGTTATGTATGGCCCGACAGAGCGATTTTCCCAGACTTTATGCGTCCGGAAGTGCGGGAATGGTGGGGAAATCTACAGCAGAATCTGACTAATGTGGGTGTGGCTGGTATTTGGAACGATATGAACGAACCAGCTTTGAATAATCAACCTTTTGGAGATTTGGAAGGAGTTAAAATTACTTTTCCGATGGATGGTTCGTCTGGTAGTGGGGAAGATAAAACGACTTGGAAAGAAACCCATAATTTATACGGAATGAATATGGCTCGTGCTTCCTATGAAGGGTTGCAAAAATTGCGCCCCGGTCAACGTTCTTTTGTGTTGACTCGTTCGGGTTTTGTTGGTGTACAGCGTTATTCAGCGGTTTGGACTGGTGATAATCACTCGAAGTGGGAATATCTGGAAATGTCCTTACCGATGCTGTGTAATTTGGGTTTATCGGGAGTTGCTTTCGTCGGAGCGGATATCGGTGGTTTTGCAGGTAATGCAACACCAGAATTATTCGCTCGCTGGATACAGGTAGGAATGCTTTATCCCTTAATGCGCGGTCATTCGATGATTGGAACTAAGCGTCACGAACCTTGGGAATTCGGTCAAGAAGTAGAAGATATTTGTCGTCAATATATCGAATTAAGATACCAATTATTGCCTTATTTCTATACTTTGTTTTGGCAAGCAGCGATTAGCGGAGAACCAATTTTACGCCCTTTAGTTTATCATTATCCCAATGATGAAAAAACCTATGAAATATACGACCAAGTATTAATAGGTGATTCCATAATGGCAGCACCAATTTATCGTCCGGGGGTAGAAAATCGCATGGTTTATTTACCGGAAGGAAATTGGTATAACTGGTGGAATAGAAAATCATACCAGGGTTCGCAACATATTCTAGTTGATGCACCTTTAGAAAAAATGCCTTTATTTATCAAAGTAGGTGCAATTATTCCTTTAATTCCAGTAATGCAATATGCGGAAGAATTACCTATAAATGAAATGCGATTATTAGTTGCACCGGGTAAAGGTGAATTTACATTGTATGAAGACGACGGAAACACATTTGCATATCGGGATGGTGCTAGTTGCAATACAGAGTATAAAGTTGATTTAGAAGAGAATAAAGTAGTAGTTGAAATTGAAAAAAGAACAGGAAAATTAGCTCCGAACCAGCGAAAAGTAATTGTGGAAGTGATAGGTAAAGGAGAACAAGAATTTATGGATGATGGTGAAGCAAGAAGATTGGTTTTTGAATAAATAATTACCAATTATCCATTACCAATTTTCACGTTAGGGTGTGGATCATCAATTTGTAGGTTGGGTTAGACAGGTTTAGCAAATTAAAATTTTAAACCAGAATCTTTATTATCGTGTCGTAACCCAACATCAAGATTATTATTTATAGTTAATGCTTCTTTTATATCGTCATAGTATTGTCGGTTGTTGTCTAAAAATAATTTTTTCATTCCCAAACTTATTATCTAAATCA
>CAKZYM010000327.1 GCA_937884685.1 uncultured Calothrix sp. | reverse complement strand
AGAAGGCGAACCCATTACAACTTCTAATGCTGACGGTAGCTACAATTTAGAAATACCTTTACTATTCTTCGATACCAACGATAACGGTGAAATTGACCCAGAAGAAGGAAGAATCGTTACGAATGGTGGTATTGATTCATCTAGCGGTGTCGCAATCGAAACTCCTTTAATTGCTCCTTACGGTGCCAAAATGGTTACACCGTTAACCACAATCAAGCAAAAGTTGATTGAATATGGTGTCGTACCAGAAGAAGCAGAACAGCTAATCAAGGAAGTTCTTGACTTACCCGATATTAACCTGGAAGAATTTGACCCCTTGCTTGCAATGTCCCAAGGAGATGAAAGGGGAACCAAGGTTTACAAAGCTCACGTCCAAATCCAGAGCTTGTTTACCCAAGTATCGGAATTCATCAAGGGATTTAATCTCGAAGAATTAGAAGATAACAAACTACCAATTCCCGAACAAGCAATTGATGCGATCGCCAAAGTAATCCGCAATCGCAAAGGTAAACCACCGATTGATTTTAGTGATTCAGCAGAGCTAAAAGAATTAATCAAAGAACCTTTAGAAGGTAAATTCAAACAAATATCCGGTGAAGAAGCGGAAAGATTACCACAATTAGTTGATATTCTTGCTCAAACAATCGCTTCCGGTAACAAAGAAATCAACAAAGTATTTAAAGATGTTCCTCCCGAAGATATTCTCGAACAAGTTGCTCCCGTTAAGCAAATAACTCAAGATAAATTACCCAAAGAGTTGAGAAAACTTATTGGTGGAGCCAAAAGAAAAGATGTTACTAGGTTACTAGAAAGGGTTCCAGATGCGGAACAGTTTTTAATTGATAAGCAATCTCAACCTGGTGATAAGCCACCAATTGGGAATGACGATAAAAATCCGCTCCCAGTTGTCGATTCGGAAGATGACACAATTATTCCTATTACTCCCAGGAAACCCAAACAACTTGCTAGAGGAAAAGGTCTTCGTAACCTGTTAGAACTTGATGGTGATGATTTAACCGATACCAAAATCAAATTTAGTCTCAGTAGCAAAAACCTGACTCCAGGAAGAATCCACGAAATTGCTATTTTTACCACAGAAGACGAAGAAGGAACTATCAACGGTTTAAGTCCAGATTCGGAAGGTTATAAACAAGCAGTAATTAATAAAGCTCGTTCAATCTTCTCCATACTTCCCGATGACTTCATTGCTAATCCCAAGCGGATTATGAAAGGATTTACAGATAAAAACATTGGTTTCTTATTAGTTCAGAACGGTACCCTAGATAGCGTTCGTAGCGGAAAAACATCATACGATAGCGTATTGTTGGGAACTGAAAAACAAGGAGATGGTTTCCGAGCAATACAAATGAGCGAAATAGGTGAAAATTCCTTCCGCTTATCATTCGAGGATGAATTGAGTGATGCAGACTTTACTGATATAGTCATTGACGCTGAATTAACCGACGAAACACCCGAAATCGGTACCGATATCCAAGGTCAAAACAAAGGGGAAATGTTAGACCTGAGAAACTATGCAGGTAAACAAATTAAAATAGAAGCTCCTATCGTTAGGGAAGAATCTGCATACGAAAACGTTGTTGGTTTCTACATAGTTGAAGACGAAACAGGTGCGGTTATTGACCCCTTAACCGGTAACGAAATAAATCCTGGAGAAGAAGGTTATACCAAAGCAGCACTGCGTAACAGCCAAAATAACGCTTTCCAAATGGGTGAAAACGGTTTTAGTGGTACTAGAGAAATCGCAGGAGGTCACATCTTGGCTCCCTTTATAATTGCTGACGGTACCCTTGAACAAGTATTAGACGAAAATCCCAATAACGACCCTGAAGTTTACTTTGCTTATATGGGTGCAAATAGTGATGGAGTAGACCATATTCGCAACCTAGGTGGTAATACTTGGGGTTTTGAAGATTTAGCCTTTGGTGGTGATAGTGATTTCAACGATGTCGTTGTTAAATTGGATATAAATGTTATCTCATAGTATTTAATCTAGCGATTTGTCCCATTAATCTTGATGGGTGTGTTGTGAAAATACAAGGGCTTTTTCTCCCCCTGGTTATCCTCACCCGGCATTTTTTATGGGACAGACTTACACCTGCTGTAAAATTTCCACTTCTTGCTCCGTCCCTATATCTGAGGTTTCCTCTGACGGGGCGGTGCGCTTTTTCTATGTCCACTATCATCTACAATCAAACTAAATCCTCTCTCTACTTATTTTAGTCTGATTACATCATTTGTTAATTATTTCTAAACACCCATATAATTATTGATTCTTTAAGTAAATTTTTCAACGTTTTTTTCGTGAATTATTTTGTGCAGATGGAAGAGAAGACAAATAGTTTTCTATTGCTTTTAAATGTGCTTGAGGGTTGCTATCTTTATTTTGCATCCAATCAAGTATTAGTGAAATATTATATCTAATCACTCTTGAATTAATCATTACCCAATAGATATCTTTTTCAAGTATTCCTTCAAGTCTATATTTTTTTAAAGTTTGGGGAGATAAGCCTGTCATTTCTGCTGCTACTTGTTTATTAACTAGCTGATAATGTTGCGCTACTATTTTCTTTGGAGCATTTTTCATGTTAATAATCTCCTTTAAAGTAAGTTTGATTGATAAAAATAAAGGCAAGACAAAAGTTGCCCTCATAAATTTGGAAAGAAA
>CAKZYM010000326.1 GCA_937884685.1 uncultured Calothrix sp. | reverse complement strand
AAATAAATATTACTAATAACAAGAGTAAATATGTTCAATTTATGCTACAAGTCCCGAACGTAATGCTCTAACTGCTGCCTGAGTTCGGTCATCAGCACAAAGTTTGTTGAGAATATTGCGAACGTGGGTTTTCACAGTACCAACAGTTATATATAACTTCTCAGCAATATCTCCATTGCTTTTTCCCGCTACAATTAATTCAAGAATTTCTAATTCTCTTTGAGTTAACGGATAGGTTTCTAAAACTTGTTCGTATTCAGTTGAAAGCGCTTCAATTTTTACTGTTTTGGCTTGAGAAACGGTTCTATCGTCGGAAATTTCCTGTCTTATCTGCTGTAAAACTACATTGGCGATCGCCGGATCTATCCAAGAGTTGCCAGAATGAGTTAAGTAGATTGCTTCGGTGAGTTTATCAATGCTTGTATCCTTCATATAATATGAATCGGCTCCTGCTGCGAAAGCTGCAAGTACAGTATCATCTGTATGATTCATTGTTAAAACGAGGATTTTCGTTGAAGCGTCTCCTACACGACTTTGGTACTCCTTAAACTTCCGAGTAAGTTCAATACCATCAATGTCCGGTAGACCAATATCTACAAGTGCGATGTCTGGTTTTATTGTTTCTAAGGTTTTCAACCCTCTAGTTCCATTGGCTGCTTCTCCAACTACTTTCAATTCTTCTGAAGCCTGCAATGCAGCCTTGATACCCATTCTAGTTAAATCATGGTCTTCAATTAAGACAATACTAATTTCTGTCATTGTTAAGCTCTAAACAAACGGTTTATATATCTTGAAAATCTTCTTTACAATTGAAGCTTCTCTATATTGCCAGCCATAGCTAAGCATAAATGTTTTCTACATGAAATATATCCATCGACAGAAATAACTTTATATATTTTGTTTAGTCTTTTGATACAGATTAAATTATAGCTTCGGATATATAGAAGTTTTGAAACTATAGTAATTTGACTTTTTTTTAAGTTATATATCTATTTATTAATAACTTTGTAACTGTAATTGTAATTTTTGTGTTAATTAAAGAGTCATATAAGACTCAGGAAGGAGCAGAGAACAAAGGTGATGAGAAATTAATATGTTTATTAATGTCGTATTTTTTTACTATTGTCTACTTCTTATTATCTTTTTAGAGTAACCTATGAAGATAAAGTTTATAGGGATAAAACCACTTTTTTATATTTCATGAAGTTGCTTATAGCCATCATATATTCTATCTTGAAATTAGTCTTGCATAAGTAATAGAACTTGAATATATTTACCTTAAATAAATTCATACTAAAGACTGACGACGAATAAAAACCTATCTAGCTACAATAAGCCTATCCCTGAATACTTGTATCAAAATTGACTCATATATTTGAATCTATTTATTTGTAATTATTTATAACAGCGGCACAAAGCTTAAAATTGTTCGTCAATTAGTCAGAGCATGACAGTTATATTTTATACGGATAAAAGTAATTAGAGAGGTATAGGCATGTAGTAAAAAATATTTTCAATCATTCACTTCGTAAAATAAGCCTTGGCAACACTGAACTCACAATAAGTACTAAAGACTTAAAATCAAAGATAAAAATTAATTTTTATTTTGTTATAGATATTGAGTTCAAGAATACAAAATCAACTAATTAAGCAAGTCTATACTACAGGTATAAGCAAAAATTATTTCTAATAAATTAAGTGTATATTAACTGTTAGTATTAAATTATAATTTTTTAGGTATAGATAATTAAAATTATCTGATAAATTTTTATCAAAAATATCTTAAATAAATTATATGATAATTTGATGATTAAAAAAATATTAATGAATTTATTTATGATAGCTTAGGTGGTGACTAAGGCAAAAAAGCGATGGATGAAAAATGGCAAATTCTAATTATTGAAGACAGACAATTCGATGGCACTACTGTGTCTCTTGCTTTTAATGACTATGGTATAAGCAGAAAACAGCTAAAAGTAGTTGAAACTAAAGAAGCCATAGATACTTTTAAAAATAATTCCTATGACTTTGTGTTCTTGAATAATTGTGCATCAAATGTTGAAACCATAAATTTATTAAAAAACCTACTTAGCTTGAAAAATTGGGTTCCTATATTAGTTATTGTTGCAAACAGTGACGAACAGATGAATAAGGAACTTATTGAAGCTGGAGCGACAGACTATATCTATAAATCATCATTTTCAAAAGAAGTTTTAGATATAGTATTACGTAATGCTATCCGACTTTACAGTATAGAAACAAAATTAACCGAGCTTCATCAACAAATAAAAGAAAAAAATGAAACTATCGTCAGCCAGAAACAAAAAATAGAGATACAAAATCAAAATTTGATGGAGGTATTCCGGTTAAAGTCGCAATTTTTAGCAACTATATCTCACGAACTGCGAACTCCAATGAATGCGATTATTGGATTTTCTCAGTTACTATTGCGTCCAAAATGCGGCACAATCTCTAAACAGCAAAAGGATATGTTAGAGCGTATCCTTAATAATGGTAAAAATTTATTAATGCTGGTAAACGAAGTTTTAGACTATTCTAAGCTGCAAGCAGGAAAGTTAGAACTAAAACTAGAAGTATTTGATTTAGAGAGACTAGTAAAAGTTACCGTTGCAGAAATGCAATCTTTAGCAGAAGTGAAAAGACTGCATTTAAAAGTTGATATTAGCTTACAAAATCCGACCTTATGTAATGACTCGCTGCGAGTACGACAAATTTTGAATAAGCTACTGTCAAACGCAATTAAATTTACGAAAAATGGAAGCATTACGGTAGAAGTAAGGGAAAAGTCCTGTAATACAATTGAATTAGCAGTTAAAGATACGGGAATTGGTATTGCTGCTGAGGACATACAACATATTTTTGAACCTTTTAGACAGCTTGACCAAGGTAACAATCGTAAATTTGAGGGGACGGGTAATGGTCTATCTATAGTTCAAGCGCTGGTAAACATGATGAAGGGTAAGATTACTGTTGAAAGTGAATTAGGAAAAGGTACGCTATTTCGTATAGAATTACCACGAAAAGTATAATCTGTTTGGGATAATTTGTTACGCATTTAATTTGTATAATACTAGCGACCAAGATGCATGTCCTGTCGGACACACTGCGTTAACGCACTATAGTAGGTCAGAAATTTTCTTGTCATACAAATTAGCCGCACATCAGCTTAGATATACTTTCATTAGTGGAAAAATATCAAAGAATATTCCTATCATATGTTTCAGATGTTTTTTATTTACATAGGCTATGAAATATTTGTAAATTATTTGTTTTGCTAAATTATTAGTCAAAGCTATTAGTTAAGTTATTAGTTAAATTATTATTCAAAGTAACGATTTATGTCACTTCAAGATTCGCAGATAGCAGACCGTATATTAGCAGTTGATGATATTCCTGATAATCTATTTTTAGTACAGGCACTTTTAGAAAGCGAAGGGTACGAAGTTAAGTTAGTTACGGATGGTGAAACAGCATTAAAAGAAGTCGAACTATTACCACCAAGTTTGATACTTTTAGATGTAATGATGCCAGAAATAGATGGTTATGAAGTTACCCGTCGCATTCGTCGAATTACAGACAATAACTATATCCCAATATTATTAGTTACTGCTTTTGACGATGCTAGCGTTGTTGAAGGTTTAGATGCAGGTGCGGATGATTTTATCCGCAAACCCTTCGATACAGATGAGCTACTTGCAAGAGTACGCAGTCTTTTACGTCTCAAGCACAGCATCGACGCACAGAACAAAATGGCACGTCAGCGTGAAGATTTTGTCTCCCGGTTGACTCACGATTTACGAACCCCTTTGGTAGCTGCGGATAGAATGTTAAACCTATTCTTGAAGGAAACATTTTGCAAGATTTCCCCAGAGATGAAAAAGGCTGTAGCTGCTATGGTTCGGAGTAACAATAATTTATTAGAGATGGTCAACACTCTGCTAGAAGTATCGCGGATTGAAGCTGGTAAAAAAGACATGAATTTTGAAAGCTGCGATATGTATTCTATAGTCGAGGAGGTGGTTCAAGAATTAAGTCCGTTAGCAGAAGAAAGAGATTTAAGCTTTGAATTTAAAGCTAGTTTTTCGCCAGAAAATCAAGATGTGGCTACGGTCAATGGTGATAGATTAGAATTACGACGAGTAGTTAGTAACTTAATAGGAAATGCGATTAAGTTCACCGATGAAGGGAAAATAGATGTACGTTTATCGGAATTCAACGACAAAAATCAACCTTGGATAAAACTGGAAGTAGAAGATACTGGTTATGGAATAGCTGAAGAAGACAAAAAAACGATATTTGAACGGTTTCGTTCCGGTAAAAATAAACGTTCTGGAAGCGGTTTGGGACTTCACCTATCCGAGTGGATTACACAAACTCATAATGGAAAATTAGAGTTTTCTTCGGAGCTTGGTAAAGGTAGTTTATTTAGAGTACTTTTACCGAAATGTTAATTTTTTATTTTTTCTGCTATTAAATTAGTATAAAAATCTATTGAAAAATATTAATAATTATATTGTCTCTTATCGCTATCAAGTTACTTACTTTTGAAATTCCTTTACTAAAGCCTAGGTAAATGAATAATGAATATCGATTGTTAGTAAAAATTCAGCATAAATTATCTTTCTCCATCATATAATTAGATGAATAATTGAATTCTTTACTAATATAAGAATTTATCATTTGTTCTAACTCTTCAATTAAGTAAGGCTTGATAATATAGTTATTAAAACCTGCTCTAATAATATTCTCGCGATTTTCTTCTGTCACTAAAGCCGTTACAGCAATAGTAGGAACATTACGAGTTAAAGGTTCTGCTTTCAAAAACTTCAAAATTTCGATACCGCTGACTTCTGGTAAAACTATATCGAGAAGTATCAAATCGGGATGATATTTTTTTGCTAAAATGACTGTTTTCTCTCCACCATCTCTTTGAACAATCAATTTGCAACCTAAAGATTCAAGTATATAAGTTATTAATACTAAATTATCTTCATTATCTTCTATAACTAAAACTAAAGGTGCCCCAGAAGCTTGATTTTGATTCATTGAAAAACTATTTGCCAGTTTCACGTCTTGTTTATAAAATTGTCTGCTGATAGTTTCACAGATAATAACAATCACGAAGCATTAAGTAAGTGGTGGGCAAAACATACACTTAGCACTTATTTAAAACTGGCTCATTTATGTATTCTATCAAGTTGATTTCTTTGCTTGTAAAATCTCTACAAGGAATGAATATTGAAAGCTGACAGAATTTAGATATACTTTCTAATTATAAGCAATATAGAAGTCAAACATCATAAATTAGTTATAAATGCTTAATATATTTAAGTATTAATTCACTTTACACCTATGATATTCTCTGAACTATCTTATCTTTTATATAAATCAGTTTAGATAACCTTTTATGGCAAGATGAAAGACATCCTTCCGCTCCCCTTCACAAACTGAGGGAAAGGGGAGGGTGAAGTTTCGAGTGTATTGGACTCAATAGAAAAGGCTATACCAATCTTGTTGACATTCATGTAATACGAATGTAGTATATAAATATAAATGATTTGAAAAGTTAAGTAAAAATAAACATATTTTCTTTCTTAAGTCTAATATTTAGGAGTTATTGAAGATGGTTCATATTAGATTTGAAGGTCGTTCTTACGATATAAAAAGTGTGGAATTAGGATTAGAGCAAAGTATGAGTGATAGGGCGATAAAGCAACGTTTAGCACAATACTTCGATGTAGTAATAAATTGTTTTGAATACTATGTTATCGACCGCAGACCGAATGGTGATTTAATTGTTAGACCAGAAGCAGTTTATGGTTAGAATTTATCGGAAATTTGAAGACAAATACTGATAAGCCCTATTTAAGGCTACAAAATCTTCGTGAGTTCCTCCTCTATCTGGATGCAACTTAAATGCTTTATTCTTGTAAGAACGCTTTAAATCTCGTAGACTAAAAGGAATATCTAATTCTAATAATCTTAAACTATTTTGTAGTAAAGAAACTGGCTGATATAGCACTTCATTTGGCTGCTGTTCTTCAATTTTGTATTTAACCCACCCAGGTTTGTATCCAAGTTTTTGGGCAATATAATATAATTCTGGTTCCGAGAAAGGAGCCGATTGGGCTTGAAGTTGATGCCATATCCAGCCTGGTTTATAACCCTTTACATTCTGGGTTTCACATAAGTTGTCAATTTTATCTTTTAGCGTTTGACGAACCATTTTTTCTATCGGCAATTAAGATAGGCTTTGTTTGTATAGCAACAGAATTATATTATTAGAATTTGATTTTGAATTAATTATCTACCACAATTATTTATCGTAAAATCCTGTTAATCATTCCATTAGCCTGCGAAGCATATCCACCACCAAACAGATTGAAATGATTCAAAATATGATAAAGATTATACAAGGTCTTCCGCCGTTCGTATCCTTCATCTAGTGGAAATACCTCGTTGTAACCTTGATAAAAAGACCCTGGGAAACCACCAAAAATTTCCGTCATTGCAATATCAACTTCCCTATCACCATAATAAGTTGCGGGGTCAAAAATTATCGGTTCTCCTTCTACCGTAAATCCAGCATTTCCTCCCCATAAATCCCCATGTACCAAAGAAGGATTCACTTCATGTCTTGCTAAAAGTTCTGGAATAGCGTTTAACAACTCATCAGCTTGAGGAAAACTTCCACCCCGACGCTTCCCCAACTGAAATTGATATTCCAAACGGTGCTGAATCCAAAACTCCACCCAATCATCAGTCCAAGTATTAATTTGGGGAGTTGAACCAATAGTATTATTCATCTCCCAACCAAAGCTTTTACTAAGAGATTTTTGATGCATTTGGGCTAATTTCCGACCCATCTCTTCAAATGATTTGCTGTTACCTCTACCCATTTCCAGCCATTCCAAAACAATATAGCAGGAATTTCCTGCAACACCATAACAAACAGGTTTAGGAACCCGGATAGTTGAAGTATCATACATTTGCTGTACACCTAAAGCTTCCGCTTCAAACATAGAAACTTGGGAAGCTTGATTTAATTTGACGAAATAAGTGCGTACACCATCAGTTAGACAATAACCTTGATTAATACACCCACCAGAAACACCTCGTCGCTGTTGAGTTTGGAATTTTTCTTTAGTAGCTTGGCTAATTTGAGCGTCAATTTCAGTCCACATCATGGGATTTTGGATTTTAGATTTTAGATTTTGGATTTTAGATTATTTATTAGTTTGAACTTTCATGGCTAACGCTAATTTAAATTAATAACTGATAACTGTTCACTGTTCACTGTTAACTGTTCAAATATTCAATTGCAGCTTCTAACTTAGAAGGATAACTTTGAGCAAAGCTTTCAAACCACATTCCCTCGGGAGATAATGGTTCTAAATTTTCTAACCACTCTTGAGCTTGACCTTTTAACGCTTCTAACTTTTGCGCTTTGATTTTTTCTTGTCGAATTCGTTCTTCTGCAATTGCTTGCTGTTTCTGCTCTTCTTCCAATAGCTGTTTTTCTTCAATTTCTTTTTTAACTTCAGATAAAATATTATCTATCGCATCTCCTTTGGATGAAGATTCAAAAAGAGAGGAAGATGGAGCAGATAAATCAAGATTTATTTTTTTGACTTGATTTACTTGCTTTTCTTCCTCTTCTTCCTGTGTTTTCTCAGCTTGAGAATTCGCTGATTGCTGATACTCAACTTGAAGTTCGGACAACAATTTATCGATGGGGTCCATTTGTTTTAATTCCGATTAATGGAAATAGCTAATCAATAATTGCATTTAGCAACACTTCAGAAAGACTATAGTCTTCCATCTCATCCATTGTAATCGTGTCACAAATATCAAACTTGGCTCCAGCACTTTGCATTTCGTCATCTAAAACTTTAAGAAAGCGAGTTGCGTGGGGGTCTTTTCCTACTTGAATAAAAGAAATTGCTAATTCTTCATCTTTATCCATACGACGAGAAGTTTCGATAATTACTTTCATCACCGCTTTTCGGTCATCAGGTTCACCATCAGTAATTACTAAAATTGTTTCACCATTGAGTTTTGTCTCACCTGCATCTTTCCGCTTAAAATAATTATCTGTAGCGTCTTTCAATACTGATGCTAAATCAGTAGTTCCTGAAGGGTCATTTTCCCGGAAAACCTGCATTACTTTATTAGAAGTTACATTTTCATATCTTTTAAATCTTCCAGAAAATGTATAAATAGTAATACCATCCGGGTCAAACTGTTCGCATTTACTCGCTAAAGCAAAAGTAGACTCTTCCGCTGCGACCCATCTAGTTCTACCACCCTTTTGGTCGGGAGTTGCCATACTACCGCTTTTGTCAATAATTAAAGTATAGTCGCGATTTTCCAACATTGATTAATTCTCCGATTTATTTACTA
>CAKZYM010000325.1 GCA_937884685.1 uncultured Calothrix sp. | reverse complement strand
GGAGCCATAAACGTAATTGTGGGCAGCGCTGTCTCGAACGCAACGAACAAGTACTGCACACCTCAACTTATACGTAGCGCGATAGTTGAGTTCTTTAAAGACAAAGATGCTTCCGACGAAACCCTAGAATCCCTCGCTTGGTTAATGGCACATAGTCGAGAAATGCAGAACAAAGTCTATGATAAAAGGACATCAGACAAAAAAGCTCAAAGAGCGCAAAATTCAATAGAGGATTTCGCTAACAGCTATCCTTCTGTATAACTATTTTGTTCAGTAGTCATGAAGCTGCGTTCGCATCGAATGCAATTTTCTTTTTATCTTATGGTTTTACGCCAAGATAGCTTCGTAAAACGAAGTGAGAGAAACGTGGAGAATTTGACGAACAACAAAGGTCGCATCGTCTATCACAAGATGCTTTAGAAGAGATTACAGATAGGTGCATCAAGGTTAGCACGATGCGATTGAGCAGGATAGATAAATTATTTAACAAATATGATAAGTTTAGATTATTTACTTGAATCTATTAGGTCATATTACTCTTCAACCTCAACTGTGGAAAATTTTTTGTCGAACTTTTAGTGTTTTTGCGTAAAATCTTGATTATTCCAGAGAAAAGTAAACAGGTGCAGATGTTTAGGACTCACATACAGTGCTAGTCGAAATAATGAGTGAGATGATTGTGTTTCTGGATACGAACTGTTCACACAGGTATAGAGCATCCTAGAGCGAAGGGGAAAATAAAATATGAAAGCAGAAGAGTTAACTAGTTTACTTAAGGAGTATCGATAATATTCACTTGAAAGTGATGTAGTTAAGCGGATTAAAACCCTAATTGTCGCAAAATTATCTTCATCTTATTGGTGGCGTTCGCAATATATTATCAATCTTTTTCCTGAAGATATTCTGCGAATTCAGGTAAACTTACAACAAGAAATTGAAAGTAAATTTAAATTGATTATAAAAAAGAACCATTCATTGAAACAATTAGCAGAATTATTAATACAGGAAGCTTTAATTATTCAAAAAAAATATCAGAAAGAGTTAATTACAGATAATTTTATTAATACTTTAGCAATGAAGACTAAAAAAGCTCAATTCAGTAGTTTTCAAAGGAGACAAGCAGTGCAATACTTAATTAAGGCTATGGATATAAAAAATACATATAAAAAACAAAGTCTTGGAGCAAAATTAGATTTATCGACCCAAGATTACGAAGATGCTTTCCAAGAAGCTAAAGGAGAATCTATTCGCTACGTTATAGATAATATTGATAAATATGATGAAACCAAAGGAGATTTTATGTCTTTAATAAATTACTGGATTCCGATAAAGTTTCCAGATGTTGCTGGAAGAATTATCGGAAGTAAAAAAAGTCAAATACATAAACTTGAACATGAGAAAATAGTAATTTCTCCCGAATATCAAAATTCGGATTTAATGGAAAAGCATCTAGATAAAAAAGCTGAAATATCAGCGAAAGAATTCGCTTGCCATCAAAAATCTGAAGAAATTAAAAGTATTATCCAAGACGACCCAAATAATAAGCTAGGTAAACCCATTAGAAAAAACCGAACTGATATCACATTTAAAGATGTATTAATTGCTATCAACTGGGAAGGAGAAACATTTAAAAATTTATCAAGAAAATGGGATATACCATACACTACACTCAAAAGTTTTTATGAAAGAGAGTTTAATAAAGTAAAAGCTGATTTAGTAGATTATTTACAATAAGCAATTAGAGATTAAAAGCAATGAATACTTGGGAAATAAGCGACAATTTAACTTTTACTGTTAATCTGAAATTGGCTCATCGAGAATTAGCTAAACAGTTAAGCGAACAAAAACTAACTCCTACAAAAGCAAAACAATTTTATTATAATATTTTGGCTGTATGTGCCGTTAAGGATTACTTAGAACTTCTAGGATATGAAACTAATTGGGACAATAGCGATTTTAATAATCCTGTAATGACTACTTTTGCTGATGTAGCAGATTTAGAAGTAAAAAATCACGGTAAGCTAGAATGTCGTGCGGTTTTTTCTGACGAAAATATTCAGATTCCAGAAGATACTTGGTCGAATCGTATTGGTTATATCTTTGTTCATATAGATGAATCGCTTCGAGAAGCAGAAATTCTTGGTTTTATATCCTCTGTGGAAGAAACAGAAGGAGTTATCAGCTTAAATCAGTTACGTTCTTTGGAAGATTTTCCAGAGTATTTAAGTCAAAAAGAACAGTTAGTAATTGTTAAAGAGAATGTTGGTGAATCAATTCAAGAAGGAATAGTAAAACTTGGGAAGTGGCTAGAAGAAACTAAAGAATATATAGAAAAAGAATGGCAAAATGCAGAAGAATTATTGAAGAGACAGCCACAAAATATTAGTTATATGACTAGGAATAGTTCTGAAACTATCAATAAAGCTAAGTTAATTGATTTAAAAATGAATTTAGCTACTCATCCAGTCATGTTGCTAATGACAGTTACACCAAAATCTCAAGATAAATTAAAGATTCGCGCTCGTTTATGTCCGATTTCAGGAGAAAACCATTTACCATTAGGTATAAAATTAGAAATACTTTCTGAGTTAGACAAAGTTCTTAAAGAAGTTAAAGCTGAATCTAGAGATTATTTTGTTCAATTACCAGAGTTTACTGGTGAATCGGGAGATAAGTTCAAGTTGAGAATTACTTTAAAGGATGCTAGTTTAACTGAAGAATTTATGGTTTAGTTGAAAGGATTTATAAATTGTGAGGAAGGTCATTTCTTTTCGATTGGGACGAGGAAGTTTAGAAAGCGGTTTTCCTCATATTTTAGTCAAGTTATATGAAGGAGATAAATTACTTGAAGAAATAGATAATGGTAGTTTACCTCCTAATCGTGAAATCGCTAAAAACTATCGAAAATGGCAATGTTTATATAATGATTTGATTGCTTATGGAGGAAGTTTTGATAACCAAAATATTAAATTTAAATCTAGAATTCTGGAATTTACCGAAGATAATATAGAACGAGGAAATCAAGAAAGTGCTGTAGAATTAACTAACTATTTAATTGAAATCATTAATCAATGGTTTAATTCGTTAGAGTTTCAACCAGTAGATAGAGTTCTACGAACTCATGTTAATACTCAGGATGAAGTTGTCTTAGTAATTCAAACTGATGACGAAATATTAAGAAAATTGCCTTGGCATGAATGGGACTTTTTTAATCAATATAAAAAAGCAGAAGTTGCTTTAAGTGCTAAGAAGTTTTCTTTAACACAAAGGTCTTTTACTGCTGCTGGAACAGTCAGAATTTTAGCAATTATTGGTGATTCTACAAATATTAATTCAGAAGCAGATTTGAATACACTGAGAAATAATTCCGAAGTAGAATTAGAAATTATCTCTCAACCTTCTCGTAAAGAAATTTGCGATAAACTCAGAGATAAACAAGGATGGGATATTCTATTTTATGCGGGACATAGTAAATCTAATGCAGAAAAAGGATGGATAAGTATTAACGAAAATACAAAACTAGAAATATCCGAGTTAAATTCAGCATTACAAGCAGCAATAGAGAATGGTTTACAGCTAGCTATTTTTAATTCTTGTCAAGGTTTGGGATTAGTTCCTCTGTTGGAAGAGTTAGGAATTCCTCAAATAATCGTAATGCGGGAACAAGTTCAAAATCAAGTAGCTCAAGAATTTTTAGCAGAGTTTATTAATAGTTTTTCTAGTGGTAAATCTTTTTATGTAGCCATACGCGAAGCTAGAAGTAAACTAAAGGATATAGAAGATAAATATTATTGTGCAAGTTGGCTACCTGTAGTTTGTCAGCATTGGTCTGTTAAACCACCTACTTGGGAAGAATTACGCAACCCTCCCGATACATCTTCTTCACGTCAAATATTACTTAAGACAGGAGTCATTTTATCTGGGTTATTAGTAGCAATGATAGTTATAGGAATACGTTCGCTGGGATTGCTACAAATTTTAGAATTTAAAGCTTTTGATAATTTGATGAAAATACGTCCCAATCAAGGAGTAGATTCTCGTTTATTAATAGTTGAAGCAACAGAAACAGATATTAATCGCTTGGGTTATCCTATTCCTGATGGTAAGCTTGCTCAAACTATCGAAAGAATACAACAGCATCAACCTAGTATAATCGGATTATTAATATTTCGCGATCGCCCAATACAACCAGGTCATCAAAAATTACTCCAACTGTTACAAAATAGTGACCGATTGATTGCTTTATGTAGCATAAAATTAACCGACGATGACCCAAATCAGCCAGGTATTTCACCATTACCGGAAATTCCAAAAAAACGCTTAGGATTTAGCAACTTAGAGCGAGATAAATTCGATAATATTTTGCGTCGTAATCTCTTATTTATAAATCCCGAATTAGATAATCCCTGTCCCACTCGCTTTTCATTTAGCTTTCAATTAGCATCAAAATATTTAAAATCAAAAGGAATAAAACCTCAAACAATAGATAGGAATCGTGTCAAAATTGGTGAGACTATATTCCAACGTTTACAAGAAAATAGTGGTGGATATCATCAACTAGATAATCGTGGTTTCCAAATTTTACTTAATTATCGTTCTTCCGAAAATATTGCTGCAAAAATTTATCTTACCGATGTCCTCGAAAATAAATTCAATCCCGAATTAATTAAACAACGTATCGTCATAATTGGTGTAACCGCTCCTACATCTAATCCCACAGATAATTTTTCTACACCTTACAGTAACGGAGCATTACCCAAAATGTCTGGAGTTGATATTCAAGCACAAATGACCAGTCAAATTATCAGCGCTGTTTTAGATAAACGACCTCTATTGTGGACTTGGAGTCAAACAGGAGAAATACTTTGGGTTGTAATATGGTCATTAGCAGGAAGTGGAATTGTAATAGCGTTCTTAAGCAATCGCAATTCTTTCTTATTATTTATATATATCGGGACGGGTGCCTCCATTTTATATTTAGTTTGCTTTATCTTCTTCTTTCAAGGAGGATGGATACCATTAATACCCGCAGCAATTTCTTTATCTATGAGTAGTATTACCGGATATTTGATAGCTAATAAGTGGAAATACTTTAATCAAAAGTTTATTTTAATAAAAAGATAATACATAAAAAATATAACTCGCTAAAATGTCATTTTTACTACTTGTATAATTGTTTACTTTGTGCCATAGATATAACTATTGAATAGTTTTAATCAAAGCTTTAGAAACTTAAGGTTTTAGCGTCTCGGTGCTTCGAGGATATACAGAATCATCAGAACGAATTAAACGCATCGGTAGAAATTAAATAAAACGACATAAGTAATGAAGAAAACAAGTTATGCCGCTGTTTTAAGTTTTATTTTGCTTTTAGGTGATAGCTATTTTAATAACTCGATAGCTAATCAAAATATTCCCATCAATAAACCTCTCCGGTTTAACCCTCCAAATAACGGCGCACCAAAGGGAAGTCGCTCATCAACAAATAGCGGAAGTCGTGATGATTGTCCGATAGAAGCAAAAAGAATTACCGCTTTAATTCCGAAAACTAATTGGGGAAATACTCTTTCAGAACGTCCAAAATTTTGGTTTTATATTCCTTACAAACAAGGTACTTTAATGCTGATTATTAAAGACGAAGATACGGGTAATATTGTAGCTCGCGATAATTATCACATTAGTAAAGGTGGAGGTATTATGGGTTTTCCAATACCTAAAAATCTACCTGCTTTAGAAGTCAATCGTACTTATCTTTATCGAGTTTATTTTAGTTGTAATCCGAATATTCAAGTGTCACTCACAGAAGTACAGGGAATCGTAAAAAGAGTAGGGATGAACGAAAACTTAAAAAATAAATTGACATCAGCTACCACCATCAAAGAAAAGATTCATTTGTATGCAAATGAAGGTTTATGGTATGAAGTTATTACAGAATTAATAGAATCTCGTCGTTCCAAACCCCTAGATCAAGAATTAGATAAATATTGGTCAGATTTATTGTCAGATTCTGATGTGGAGTTAGAAGATTTGATTTCCGAACCTTTAATTGATTGATGTAATTATATTTCTAAATAATTGACATAAAACAATGAAAAAGAAACACACAAGAACCAAAAATATTTTGATACTTATTGCTTTCCTGAGTGTACTTTTTGGCTCAAATATTACTTCGTCATACTTTCAATTACCAGCAATAGCTCAAACACAAAATAATCGCAAAGCTGAAGCAGATAAATTGCGAAAGCAGGGAGGAAAACAAATACAAGCTGGACAATACGTGCTGGGTACGAAAACTCTTGAACGAGCGATGAGGATTTATCAGGAAATTGGGGATAAAGAAACTTATAAAAAAATCTTAGAGAGAATTGGTTATATTTATATGTCCAGAGGTTTACAGGATATAAATAAATTGAACTCACTAATAGAAGAATTAAACGGATTAGATTCTGGAAATTATCAAACAGAAAATCAAGAATCTAAACTTGAAGATGAATTAGATTGGTTAATTATTCAAGGTTTTAATTATCAACAGCAAAAATATTTTGAACAAGCATTATCTAAAGCCAAAGCTAATGGAGGACAAAAAGAAGAAATTTTAGCCCTAAAAGCTTTTGGAATGTTTTATCTTTATCAAGGCAATTATAACGATGCTCAAACTAAATTAAAAGAAGCTGAACGCTTATCAGCAGCTAGATATAAAGAAAAAGACCAGGAAGCAGCTAGCGGCGATATGAATGAAATATACAAATATAATCATTTTACGGATATAGTAAAATATCGTATACCAATATTATTGCTTTTAGGTGAAACCTATTTACAACAGAATAGTACGAATAAATCACTAACTTATTTTAAAGAAGCTTCTGCAATCGCAACCCAGGTAGATCGCGAGTACAAAAAGTTTTTATCCATTCCTATAAATTATTCCGCAGACCCTTCTCTTTATCTGAGCAGAGCGTATTTTAGTTTAGAAAAATACGATTTAGCTCTTAACTATGCTCGAAAAGCCATAGCAAAAGCTACAACAAAAGCTGAAAGTCTTCAAAATATTATGGGTTCTGAACCTATGTATAGTTTTCCTGTTCCCACTTTTGGAGATTTAGGTAACGGTCACGGTCATGTTTTAGCTGGAATTGCTTTAGAAAAACAAGGAAAATTAGAACAAGCAGAGCAGGAATTAAAACAAGGAATTCAAATATTTGAAACTATCAGAAGAAAATCAGTATTGCAAGCAAATATCAAACACAACTTAGACTTGTTTAACAATCAAGTTCGCGCTAGCTATATTTTACAGCGAATTCTTCTAGCTCAAAATAAACCAGAACAAGCCTTAGCAGCTTCGGAATGGGGACGTTCCCGTTTATTATTGGAAACCGCAACAGTTCCTAAAAACCTTTCTTTAGAAGAGAAAATTGATGCTCTAATCGATGCTCAATACACTCCTGAAAGTATTTGTAAGGATATGAAAAGAACATTTTCTAGTCATGATTTTGATTGTGATGGGGAAGCATTAATACAAGAAAAAAAACAAGATTACCTAGATGAAGTTCAAAAAGATCCAATGTTTATAGACGTACTCACAGCAGCAAGTCCATCCAATACAGGACTATCAAACATTCAACCCCCAAATGTAGAACAATTAAAACAAATTGCGCGATCGCAGCAAAAAACGATTGTAGAATACTCCATTATCTCTGAAACTACATATTTCCATCCACAAACAATTTCCTCTAACAATTATGGAGTAAATAGGAACGTATTCCCTGGAAAAGAAGAAAAACTGGTCATTTGGGTAATCAAACCTACAGGAGAAATACAAACTCGTCAAATCGACTTGAAAAAGAAAAATATTAACTTTAAAGAATTAGTAAGTAGTACCCGTAAAACTATAGAAAATGCACGTACTCCAGCTATACGTCCTAAGACCTATAACAGAGTTGAACTCAAAAAACAACTCAAACAAATCCATAAATTACTCATAGACCCCATAGCTGACTTACTACCAACCGACCCAAAAGCCAAAGTAGTTTTTGTTCCTCATAAACAACTATTTCTCGTTCCCTTTGCAATCTTAATTGACTCAAATGATAAATATCTCATCGAAAAACATACCATCATCACTGCACCTTCAATTCAAGCCCTCAAAGTTACTCGTGAAAAACAACAAAAACTCCCTAAAAATAATAAATTAGCAGTAGTAGTAGGTAATCCCACAATGCCTACAATTCCCGCAATTAATAACAAACCACCTCAAAAACTAAGTAACTTGCAATATGCAGAAGATGAAGGAAGAAAAATTGCTCAAAGACTTAACACTCAATTTTTAACAGGAAATAAAGCAACTAAAGACACCGTTTTAAAACAATTACCCAATGCTCGATACATTCATTTAGCAACTCTTGGATAATT
>CAKZYM010000324.1 GCA_937884685.1 uncultured Calothrix sp. | reverse complement strand
TCAGCAAACCCTATTTAAAATTCAATTCTTTTCTTCCCCTGCTTCCTGCGCTCCCTCTGCTTTCCTCGCTTTCCCTACTTCTCTTCTTTCCACATCAGGAAGGGAGTAAGAATTAAAAGGCTAATACAAAAACCTATTACTTCTTATTCTTTACTACTTGCTAAATTAAATACCTTCGGTAAATACTAGGCATATTGAAAAGTAAATAGTAATATATCAGTGTCAATACTGATGTATACCGTAATTAAACTGAAATATTATTAAATTGTTACGCACCTGGATTACAGCCAACACAATCACTGTGGTTAGTGCCTTTGATGGGTCTATTATTTCTCCTGATAGTAGACTCATTCGCACTTACTTCGTAAATAAAATTATATTTAAGTCTTGTTTTACACCCGTAGTAAAAAATAGTCAGTCACATTTTAGACTTAATAGATAATAATCTTAAACAATAAAATGTATTAAATGTATCCTGAAGCACTTATAGAGCATTCATAGCTAATATAACGTTCTAGAATTAAGAATTGCGAAGTCAACATGAGGACGTTATGGCTGCCAAAGTCGAGATTTACACTTGGGCTACTTGCCCGTTTTGTATACGTGCTAAAAATTTATTGAGTCATAAGGGGGTTGAATTTACTGAATACGCAATTGATGGAGACCAAGAAGCACGGGAAAAAATGGCTCACAGAGGAGACGGAAGACGCTCCGTACCACAAATTTTCATCAATGATGTTCACATTGGTGGTTGCGATGATATTTACGGTTTAGAGTCTCAAGGCAAGTTGGACGAGCTATTAGCTTAACGAAGAAAGAAAGTATGGCTAATAGTTTGAAGATTGTTTGATACTGAGTTCCACCCCGTAAAAAAGGGTGGTTTTTTTATTTTGGTCTTGAAAGTTAGGAGTTAGGAGTTAGGAGTTAAGAGTTAATTAGTTTAAACTTTTGCTTTTCTCCTTGTCCCCTTGTCTCCTCTTCTCCTTCTTTTTAATAAGACGGTATTACACAAAGGAGGGATAATTTTAATTGAATCACCACAATTTTTTTGAAGGGTAAGTTGAGGCAATCCCGTGAAATTGGCTTTTATTATTGATCCCATCCATAATTTAGACCCTTGTCATGATACTAGCGTAGCCATGATGGAAGCAGCTTGTATTTTGGGTCATGAAGTCTGGATCACTCAAGCTTGGGAGTTGAGTGTATTAGGTAGTAGTGCTTTGGCACATCTCCAACAAGTAAATATTATCCCAGTTGAATTGACAGATATGGGCTATAAAGCCGCAAATCCTTGGTACAAGTTGATTGGTGAAAAAACCTTACTCAACCTGGAAACGATGGATGCTGTATTTATGCGGACAGATCCACCTGTCAATGATGTTTACCTGTATGCTACTTATATTTTGGACTATATTGACCAAAGCAAAACTTTAGTTGTGAATAGTCCTAAAGGTATCCGAAGTGCCAATGAAAAAATGTATGCTCTCCAGTTTACTGAAGCTATTCCAGAGACCATTGTCAGCGCTGATAAACATCTAATTCGACAATTTGCAGATGATAAAGGTGCTGCTGTTCTTAAGCCACTGGGAAATAAGGCAGGAGAAGGAATTTTATTTCTACAACCTGGCGATCGCAATTTTAATTCAATAGTGGAACTAAGTACTCTGCGAGGAAAAGTACCGGTTATGTTACAAACTTTTTTACCGGAAGCAAAACAAGGAGATAAACGGATTATTTTAGTTGACTCTGAACCTGTAGGAGCGCTCAATCGTCTTTCCGCACCTGGGGAATTCCGCAATAACATGGCTGCTGGAGGTACGGTTGCTAAAACTGAAATTACTTCCAGAGAACGAGAAATTTGTACTCAATTAGCCGCTACTCTACAGAAAGACGGTTTAACCTTTGTTGGAATTGATGTAATTGGCGGCTATCTTACTGAAGTCAATGTCACTAGTCCCACGGGTATTCGTGAAATTGATAGGTTTAGCAATACGAAGTTAGGTAAAAAGTTTATCGAATGGGTAGAACAAGCAGTCAAAAACCTGATGTAAAAATTAAACAGGATTTGAGGTTTGGGCTTTAGGTGTTACACCCTGTTAAAAATAAGCTTTTGTAAAACAGTTCTCAATTAACACAGGTAAAATGTTAGTCAAAAAAGTAACTAATTAATAGTTGATCCCACAAGCAATATTTTCTCGGTTTATTCAGATAAATTTAGGCAAAACAAAATCTGCCGCTAAATATGAATGTAGCAATTGCGGCCAGCAATCAAATTAAATTTTTCCAAACCACCGGAAAGTTGTTTATGGAACTCTGGGAGGCAATGAATTTATTAAAGACTCTGTGCCCCCATTTTCCGAGACCTTGACGTTAATTAGTTATTGGGATTGCGACGTTTCTGAAGAAACGGAGGAATCTCTAATCCGGGTTTCTGTTTTGGCTCGGCTTGGGGTTGTTTTGGAGAATTAGCACCTGTTGATGATGGCTGTGGCATGGGTCGCCGTTGCTGTTGCTGTTGTGTTTGGGGAGTGACTACTCGATTAGGAGTCGCATTTTGCTGTTGTCTTTCCTGGATTTCTCCTGTAAACCCAGTAGCAATCACGGTAATTCTGACTTCTCCTTCAAGTCTGTCATCAATAACCGCTCCAAAAATAATATTGGCGTTGGGATCTACCACTTCATAAATTGCTTCAGCCGCAGCATTGACTTCATGTAAAGTCAAATCGCTACCACCTGTAATGTTAAAAACAACACCCCTTGCGCCTTCGATAGAACATTCTAGTAAAGGTGAAGAAATAGCGGCAATGGCTGCTTCCCGAGAACGCGATTTGCCCGAACCAATACCGATTCCCATCAAAGCAGAGCCTGCATCTGCCATTACGGCTCTTACGTCAGCAAAGTCAACGTTGACCAAGCCGGGAATTGTAATGATGTCGGATATACCTTGTACACCTTGACGCAATACATCGTCTGCATAACGGAAGGCTTCTTGTACGGGAGTTTGTTCGGGAATAACTTCTAAAAGTTTGTTATTTGGAATAATGATTAAAGTATCTACCCGACTTTTCAAAGCTTCAACACCTTGCTCTGCTTGAGTGGTGCGACGACGACCTTCAAATACAAACGGACGAGTTACTACACCAACCGTTAATGCTCCCATTTCCTTGGCAACTTCAGCTACAACAGATGCTGCACCAGTGCCGGTACCACCTCCCATTCCAGCGGTAATAAATACTAAATCGGCTCCTTCTAAAGCCGTAGCAATTTCATCCCTAGATTCTTCTGCTGCTTTTTGACCGATGGCAGGATTACCACCTGCACCTAGACCTCGTGTTAACTTTTGTCCGATTTGCAAGCGACAAGGAGCCGCAGCCATAGTTAAAGCTTGAGCATCGGTGTTAATCGACCAAAATTCGACTCCACTCAAATCAGAAGCAATCATGCGGTTGACGGCATTTCCACCACCACCACCGACACCAATTACTTTAATATTGGCGACTCTTCCGGGAATGATATCCCCAACTGGATTTTCTTCGGGAGAATGGTTATTATCGCCATTTTGCCCCAAACTTAGCCCGGAATGACCAAAAGGGTTATTGGTACTGATTCCTGCTAGGGAGATTCCTTGCTGTCCGGGAGACTGCGAGTTTTTATAGGTAAGCCCTTGGTTATTATCAAGTGTCATTGGATTTACGTGCATTCAGATAAACGACTTTTGGGGGTCACAATTTCCGCAAAAATAAGGGGCAGACTTTGTTGTGATGATTTCCTTCAAGGGTCTTATGGCAAGAGGGTTTGAGTTTTCAAAACCTGTCCGCAGGACATAAGAAATAAGATGTCGAGTGCTACATAAGTTAACTGATTTATCAAGCCTGCCCATTATTTTTAGGTTCCATCTCGGGGTGCGATCTACCCGCTCGCGTCAACTCTCTTTTCGTCACTCTTGTAGGTAATGGTCGCAAGAATGTTATGACGGTGTTCCCATCTTCTTTAACCAGATGCTCGTATTGAGAACGCGAACTATTGTTTTATTAGTAGCTGCTAGCATTCTGTTCGAGACAACTGGTTCTAGAGAAGTATACTTAATATTTACTTGAAGAAAGAACTGTACAAGATAAGAACGACTTTGCTATTTCTAGCTGTCATTGCCTCCATGTATGGCTGCTAACCCTCCTTGTTGTTTTTTATCTATATTGGTCATCAATTTTACAACTAATAGTGTTTGTTTTTTTTTACTTATGGCCATAAATACCGGTTTAATTTTAGAAACATTGAAAACAATTAAACAAGTATGACACTGGTA
Organism: uncultured Calothrix sp.; assembly: GCA_937884685.1. Classification (GTDB taxonomy): domain Bacteria; phylum Cyanobacteriota; class Cyanobacteriia; order Cyanobacteriales; family Nostocaceae; genus Rivularia. The sequence continues at coordinate 3,290 of CAKZYM010000324.1, read as the reverse complement.
TAAGCATGTAGATGATGTCGTTTAAATGCTTTTATCAATAGACTTTGAGGGTTATAAGTACATAAACATAATTTATGTAAAATAAATTTTTAACTCCCAACTTTACTTTCTACTGCTATAACTGCTTTCATACGCGCCACCCCAAGAGTCCAATTATTAAGGTAATGGCGATCGCTGAAGCTTAAATTCATACTTTAGGACATCATCATCGATTTTCCTACATCTTGCACCCTTGGATAAGAGCGTAACTACAACAATAAGGAAGTTTGTACTTCCTAATGGTAGGTTTTTGAATATTTTTTCAAAGAATGCAACAAACAAAGAGTGTTGTGGTTTTGGTTAGCTCCGAAAACAACAATCATTAATATATATTTATCAGCATAAATCTTATTAATAAACCAGGAGTATTTTATACATTCGTGTTTATTCAATATTTTTTAAGGATTTTTCTCCGTCTATTCTCATAGTTTTTTGGTTCACATGTACTAAAATTGTTTCTGGGTTTGTTAAATCTATAAACTTAATTTCATTCATATTTACTTCTGCTGGTAAACGACGGATTTTTGCTAACGATTTAATTTTTTCAGCCAATTTAGATGTTGGGCTGCCAATATGTACTAATCCTAGTTCTGTTTTTAAAATTATATTATTAGGGTTTCGGCAATCAACCTGCATAACTTTAACTGAACTCTTGCTAACTGCTTGGTAAAGCTGTGTCCAGAAATCGCGACAAGAGGAAACTTCACCAATAAATTTTAGGCTGGGGAATTTATCGACCTTGACTGATTTAAAGTTTTCCAAGGAAACCCAAACACCATTTATATCTAACAATCCCTTTACGACTTTTTGCTTTGTAGAATCACCCCTGCTCTTAACTAAAGATTGAGTAGTAGCTACTGGAAGTATTTCAGATACTTTAACTTTTAACCCCGGTGGAAACAAACGACGAGTAACTGATACTTGGTTTATGGCTGGTTGCTGCTTTAAAGATGCACTTAAGCGGCTTGGTTCAACTCTCCACAAAGATTTGGGATAGGATAATTGCATTTTTGACTGTACCACTTCATCAGAAAGTAGTTTATTCCCAGAAACAGTAATATCTTTCTTGCTTTTAAGTACCCATATTGGTTGAATCCAAAACCACAGTAAACCACCAGCTAACCCTGTAAGTGCAAAGGTACGCCAAATAGCACCAATAATGTGTATTTTTCTGTGACGACGTAGTTTTTCGCGACGTACTTCTAAATCTTTAGAGGAAACTGATAATATCTCTGGCATTTAAACCTCTTCGTAAATTTTGGTTCAAGAAGATTGAATGAAGATTGTAGAAAATATGCCGCTCTTTACAATCCGATTCTAAATTTTGAGGAGACAGCAAAGCAGCACCGTCTTCTCGGAAGAAAGCAAGTATGGTGCTTACTAAGTCTAGTAAGCTGTGGTGAAGTATCCCCCGGAGGCTATTTCCGGTGATTTTATCTTACACAGTCCCGGATTCGCGCCAATTACTTCAAGCGATGAAGTCAGACAAGGAAAGGGGTGTAGGTTCCCGAAGACATTGCGTTGCCGAGGTTTCCTCAGTTGTCGCAAGCAGGGTTCTCCTACCCAAAAGCGCGTTACCATAACGGGTCACTTCGTGAACGCGGAGCGTTTCCCGGAGGGAGATACCCGAACGAATATTCTTAGAAAAGAGCACCTCTGTAATAACAAATATTGAACAATTTTTAATTTCGGATTTTCCTCTCCAGAGTTTATTCAACGATTATTAATAAATTACGATTTGAGAATTTGAAATATTGCTCGTCAACCTAAATCGGTGTCGTGTTTAAATCCAAAATCTACAATTGTTGGCTTAGGGAACCCGTCAAGACTTTTTTAGTCGCTAAAACCTAAGAATAAAAATTGGTACAGATGAACCCTTATATGTATAAGTTATAAAGTCTTGTATTTTTTGTACTAATGTAGCCTTTTTACTTTATATTGACCTTTATTTTCAAGTTAAAGGGCTACAAATACTACGATAGTCACCACCTTTTTCTTGTCTATATGTATCTTAGAAAAGCATTAATCGCTCCTATGTAGGTCATTCTTTTTGTTTGTGGTTCAATTACTACTCGATATTTAAATCCCATATTATACACGGCAACCCTTACTGTATCGAAGACTAACATCAAGTTATTCCTTTTTGAAAAAAAATACTAGATACGCTCATAGCAACTTGACGTTTTCAGAAATAAATGATATGCATGATTGGCTACAATTAATACTTAAGCATAAATTGTGTAGTTGTATAAAGCAGCTTTTTATACAAAATATAAACTAGCAATTTGATACAAAAGAGTTATATTTAAAGCTACGTATTTTTATCATGGGCTTACGAAAGCGGTTATAGCGGTTATAACAGTACAAATGCGTATTTTTAATCATCAGGGAAAAATAATTGGTCAAACCTGAGTTTCTATTACTCGACCAACCCTTTATGGATGAGGAGTAGAAAATAGGAAATAGGTGAAAGATTTCTAGTTTTTCGATTTTCATTCAGCGTATCTGTGAGCTTATCATCTCCCAAATTCCAGAACTAAGGCGTGCATCTACATGAAAACTCAACTAAATTTGTCAAGGTTTTTTAAAGCCTGTAACCCAAGCAGGACGCTGGTTATAGGCGATGATTCTGATAGAAAATATTACATAGATTTTTCTGAAGTACGGGGTTGCAAAATAGTCGAAGAGTTGCAGCGAACCATTGTCCGTATTTCCCCAGATGAACCAACTTGCCAATTATTTACAGGTCATATTGGCTGTGGTAAATCAACTGAGTTACAGCGTTTGAAATCAGAATTAGAACAATCGGGATTTCACGTAGTTTATTTTGAGTCCAGCCAGGATTTAGATATGGCTGATATCGATGGCAGCGACATTTTACTGAGTGTGGCTCGTCAAGTCAGTGCCAGTTTAGAAGCAATTAATATTAAATTAAAACCGGGTTATTTTAGTAATTTATTTAGAGAAATCGGGGAATTTCTTCAAACTCCGATAGAAATTGAAACAGAAGCAGAATTATCTCTGGGTATTGCCAAAATTAGCGCCAAAGCCAAGGATAGTCCGCAGTTACGCTCTCAGATGAGACAATACCTCGAACCTCGTACCAACAGTATTTTGCAAGCGATTAACGAGCAGGTATTGGATAAAGCCACCAAGCAGCTACAGATGAGAGGACAAAAAGGTCTAGTCGTAATTATTGACAACCTAGACCGAGTTGATATGCGCCCAATGCCATCAGGTCGCTCACAACC
>CAKZYM010000323.1 GCA_937884685.1 uncultured Calothrix sp. | reverse complement strand
TTTAATTTTAATATAACATCGTTTGTTTTTCTTTCGTTTATTTGTTTTATATGGTCTATTGTTCTAAGCAAATGAAGTAATAACTGGCTAATTACTATTCATAATTCCTAACTTCTCATTCTTAACTATACCTAATGCCCAATTCCCAATGCCCAATGCCCAATTCCCATCTTGTATTCAGCTATAATTACGCCAAACAGCAACCAAAGAACCTTGAACCTGCACCTCACCTGCATCAACTTCAATCGGCTGATATTTTGAATTTGCAGGTTGAAGAGTAATACGCTCGCTGCTTGTACGATAAAACCGCTTTAATGTCGTACCGTGTCCGTCCACCATTGCAGCAACGATAGTACCGTCTTTGAGCATATCTGGTTCCTGCACCGGACGCAGAAATACCATATCTCCATCAACTATAGAATCCTCAATCATGCTGTCACCAGTTACCCGTAAAGCATAAGTCTGGAATGGTAATTTTATTTCTTTAAAATCCAAATGCTCAACTGCATCGGTAAAAGGTTCGATTAAACCACCAGCAGCTATAGTTCCTAAAACAGGAACACCGGGGTCTTCTGGATGCAAAACTCTAATAGTCCGCGCTTTACCTTCGCTCCACTCAATATATCCTTTATTGCGTAAATGCTCCAAACGACTTTGAATAGGTGCAGGTGACTTCAAATTCATCGCTTGCATCATTTGACGAATCGAAGGTGAATGCTGACGCATTCGGATATAATCCGTCAGCCAATCGTAAAGTTCTCTTTGTGCTTCTGTCAGTTTTTCCATAAATTTATAGGGAAGTAAAATACAAATGTCCCTAGAACATTAGTACTACATAATTCATCATAACTGCAAAGTTTTTTGGCTTTTATAATGCAATTTTTTAAACAAATTTTGAATTTATATTGTAGAGGTCGGGAGATTTTGGATTTCTGGCTAATCATAATCCAAAATCTGAAATCCAAAACTTAAAGTGGTTCGGCTTCTAAAATGCTGGCAAGTAGAGCTTTTTGTGCGTGGAGTCGATTTTCTGCTTGGTCCCAAACCCGCGAATGTTCGCCTTCAATAACATCATTTGTTATTTCTTCATCGCGATGTGCTGGTAAACAGTGTAGAACAATCGCTTTTGGGTCAGCAAAACTCAACAATTCCTGATTAATTTGGTATGGTTTGAAGATTGGCATTCGGTCGTCTGCTTCTTCTTCTTGTCCCGTACTTGCCCGTACATCAGTATAAAGTATATTAGCATTCTTTGCAGCTATTTGAGGCTCTTTGGTAATCATAACTTCAGTTTTTCCACCTGAAATTGTTCGTGCTTGTTCGACAACATTCTCGACCGGTTCATATCCGCTAGGAGTTGCGATTTTCACGTTCATTCCTACTAAAGCACAACCAAGCATCAATGAATTTGCGACATTGTTTCCATCGCCAACATAAGTTAAAGTCAAACCCTTTAAAGTTTGAAATTCCTCTTGAATAGTTAACAAATCCGCCAAAATCTGACAGGGATGCTCCAAATCTGTCAGCGCATTAATTACCGGAATTTTGGCATAATTGGCAAAGGTTTGTAATTCTTTCTGTTCAAAGGTGCGGATTGCCAAAATATCAAGATATCTATCCAAAACTCTTGCAGTGTCTTGTACTGGTTCGCCGCGACTAACTTGAGTAACATTAGGATTGAGGTCGATAACCTGTCCTCCTAATTGATACATTGCAACAGTGAAACTGACTCTTGTTCTCGTAGAAGCTTTAGAAAATAAAAGTCCCAATACTTTATTACATCGCAACTTCAATTCTTTTGATTTCAACTGAGTTGCCATTTGCAAAAGTTCTTCAATTTCTAGCGAACTCAAATCTGCTATGCTCAATAAATCTCTTTGGCTTAACGCTGTCATACTTTTTTCAATTACGTTTAGGAACAGTGAACAGTGAACAGTGAACAGTTAACAGTTATCAGTTATCAGTCTCGTAATTTTCAACATTAGGTTTAGATGCAGACAAAACCAAAAGAATGCTGTAGACATTAAGCCGCTTACTTTTCGCTGCTTGTAGTTCACTGAATTAAGATAACTTGTAGTGGTGGCAACAAAGTTTTAATTTTTTTTAATATTTGACAATTTGTATTTTTATTACGGTAACTTGGTCTTCAAGTTCGGGTAAATCATTCTCTAGGCAGATAAAAAGTTTGGTGACAACTAGGGAGTAGGGAATAAGGAATTTAGTTTCTTCGTAGCTTGGATGTTCTATTTATAGGGATTTTAATTTTTAATTTTTAATTCCGAGCGAAGCGATGTGATGGGAGCTTTGTATTGATTGGGAATAAATTAGGGCTTTACAATATTAGATTTTCTGATAAAATACTACATGGTTACGACTCATGCCAGCATGGCTCAGTGGTAGAGCAACGCACTTGTAATGCGTAGGTCGTCGGTTCAAATCCGACTGCTGGCTTTTTGATTAATTTTAAATTTTTTATTATTTGTTGTACATTCCCAAATTATCTGTCGCTGTTCTCAAATTAATGTCGCGACTCTGTTTTTGATTTAATTTGTACAGTTTATTCTATATCAATTCCATCCCACATTTGAGAAAGAGGAATAGTTTTTCCGCTTAATGCTTCTCTTATGCCTTCATGAATACCTTCTATAGCTTCTTCTGTAGGTGTTTCATCTGAATCGCTGTCTTCTGAAATTAAAACAATAACACGAACGCGCTGCGGCTTGGTAATTTCTAGCGAATAATCTATCTAGTTTAAGTTTACCGTTTTCATTAATTGTGGCTGTAGTTTCAATTGTTTTCATATATCGTGATAGGTGTGAAACAACGACATCTAATTCGGGAATGTATAGCAATATAAAGTTTTACTAGTCTAAATTGCCTTATTATCGGCGCAAGAAGCGATAAATTAAAGCTAATAAGAATGGTGCGCTGACGATAAAGCTTAAGACGAATGCAGGTGATAGCATTACAGAAGCGATAGAGATATCGTAACCCTGTGGATAGGTTTGCTGGGGTTTTGGTAAATATTGTGTAGCAACGCTAGCTGTCAAACCGCTAATTGCTAATCCTACACCAACTAAGCCGATGGTATTGTCTAATTTACGGTCGCTCTTAGTTTGTTCTAGTTGAATTATCCCTTGTAGAGTGTTGCTAAGGTTTTGAACTACTGTTAATCCAGGGTTTAAATTAGCGTAGTCGGTTTCTGCTTGCTGTAAATATTTTTTAGCGTATATTTCGCTTTGGCTGAATTCTTGCAAACTGGTGAGGTTACTTGCTTGATTTTCTTGACTGATTTTTTTTAAACGATATTCATAGTTTTCCAGATTAGTTTTGATGGTACGGATTTGGTCGTCAAGATAGTTTAATTGGATTGTGTAATCTGATAAAGATACGAGAGTATTGGTTAAAGTTTTTTGTAAATTGGTTAAGTTTAATTTATTTTTGTTTAATTGCGCTTGTAATTTTTGCGCTGTATTTATCGATGCTTGGATTTCAATAAATTCTTGTTTAAGATTAGTTTTTAAATATCGGCTTTGATAATATGCCCAAACTACTTTATGGCGATATTGGAATAAACGAATAAAATTTTGATATATCGTTTGAACCTGCTTTCTCATATCAGGAGCAGAGATATTTTCAGGAAATAGCCAAATTAAAACATGATGACTTTCAGTTCTAAACTCATCCCAAAAATCTTTACCCGTTAAATTTAATTTTTCTGGGTGATACCACAACTCGAAAATTGTTCCTCCTAACAAATTACCTTTAGTGTTATTACTTAGATAGTAGCAGTTTTAAACTAGCGCTAGAGTTTAAGAGTCA
>CAKZYM010000322.1 GCA_937884685.1 uncultured Calothrix sp. | reverse complement strand
CCTGTGTAGTAGCGGTTTTAACCGCCGGATACTTTTAAAACATTCTCTAAGAATACTGTAACAAGTCCTCAAGAGACTAAGTCATTGATACTGTATTGCCTAATTAGATTTTTATTTGAATACAGTTTATGATTTAAGTATAAATACTGTGGCTTCAAGAATAATTATCATTAAAATTAAGAAATAGCTAAATAATTGTTTGATACTTAATAGTAATTAGCTGAAATGAGTAGAATTAAACTACCGTTTCATAAATCATGAATGTTATTTTGATTTACCTTTTAAGTTTGTATTTTCTCATGCATGAGGAATATACCTCTTCATCATAAATCAAAAAGCACTAATTACTATTATCTCTAATATTGAAGCTTATTAGTGTTTGTAGTATTAGAAAATAATTTAGCTTAGTGATTAACATTTAGCAATTCCTTCTCTTTGCGGCTATTAAAGTTCATAGTGTTTATTTTCTGTGTTTTCCCTATTTTTATTTTATTTAGTTTCCTATTCGCATCAATTCAATAAATAAATATTCTTATTTGGGATTTAATGACTTCTATGAAATCCTGCTTTATTATGCTTTATATCCCCTCTCCTTAATAAGAGGTTGGGGGTGAGGTTTTGAGATATACCGAGTGGAGACTGGGAAACGCTATAAATAATAATCTGAAATAGGCAAATACGCCCTTTTCGCTCTAATAAGATGTTTGAAAAGTATTATATTTTACCTGGTTCAGAAGTTGATTTACTCCTCGTATTAACACTTGTACTCTGTTCAATCCAAGCTAATTACTTCGTGGAAAATTTTCTGATGGGCAAAAAGTAATTGTCTATCAGGACAATAGAATCAGTCAAACGGTGCCTATTTATAAAGTAATTATACAATTTACCTTTCCGGATATAGTCATATATCCGGAAAAATTTGCATTTATTGATATTTTTCAGTAATTTTTCTTAGATACAAATTATATTTTTATGGGCAATATATAAATTAAGACAAAGTTAATTATGTAATCAGATGTTGATTCATATTGGAGTGAAGAAGCCCATTCTTCACTACCACTATTGGTGAATTATTATCTTCTTATCTATTAATAAACATCTTATTTATTTGACTTCATTTAAATATGAGTTCAAATATTTAGACGCAATCTATAATGTCTAATTTTCCCTAAATTAAATTTTAAAAGTAAGTGAATGATATATAAAAATATTAATTCAGACTTTTAATTGTTCCCTATTGTTACATTCGGCTTGGGTTTATTTATCAATGAAATGCAATTTTAACAACATATATAAAATTATAAATCATAAATATTTTTACTCAAAAAAAAACTCCCGAGTAAGGATTTTTATTAATTTAATTTTTACGATATTTATATTGAATCTGTGGACAACAACAGCAAAAGCCGAAGGTTCAAGAGAGTTAGTTAAAAATGGTGGAGATAGACCTTATACAGAATGGTCAGACAGAACAACAGCAGGTATTGAGCGGAAAACGCAGCTAAAAGTTTTTGTCAAAGCAGGAGAAACCATAAATCTCGGTTCCAGCGTACATAATGCTCCAAGTAATAGAGATATTATTTTACGCACACCTTCGGGTACTGAAATAACTTTTAATGTTTTGACATCTGGTGAAGGATATATCGATACTGTAACTAAAGAATCAGCCGGACCTCTACCTAATGCAGGTGGTTACAATCCACATCAATTTACAGCTACGGAAACAGGAATCTATGAAGTAGAATTTCGTTCTAGGAATAATAATGGTGGAGATCCCCCACCAAGAGATGTGAGCCAGTCTTTTCTCAGTGACCAACGAATGACCGTAGCAGCTTGGGATATTACAGTCCGAGATAACAACGGAAATACTAAAGACGGTCGAGTGTTTACTAATTATGTAGCACTGAATATGGGAGCTAATGAGCTAGAACTTAATTCAGAACTCTTTATTCAAACAAAAGATGGTTTCCTCTATAGCACCAAAATGAATGGACTAGACCCTTACGGTTTCATCTTTTTTGCTAACAGTAGGGGGTTTCTTGATGATGATGACAATCCACCCAGTACCCTTTATCATTCTGCCAAAGCAGGCAATAATGAGCTTACTGAGTTTGAAGGAAACGTGAGAGTTCAGAGTCCTATAGAGGAAGATAGAGATGGGAATGTCACTCACCTAATCTTTTTCAATCCACCAGACCCCGAAACATTGAATCGATTGAGCATTCTACCTCCAGTGATACCACCAGCACCAACTAACTTTAAATTTTCTGGCAAAGCTAGCGGTAATATAACTTTTGAAGGGGCTGGGGGTGAATTTAGCTTTAATACTGCAAGTGCGGGCAGCTACCAGATTATTATTGATACTAATACTGATGGTAAATTCGACTCCGAAGATAGAATAATACAAAATGTAACTGCTGGTGGCAATGAAGTTATAGAGTGGGACGGTAGGGGACCAGACAAACTAGACAATGAAGGTAATATCGTAGCAGGGGACTTTTTACGTCGTCGTCCCAATAATACTCCTTACGAAGCCAGGATTACATTAAGAACCGGTGAATACCACTTTCCAATGTTGGATGTAGAAAATAATCCCAATGGATTGATAATTGAAATGCTGAATCCACCAGGTGCATTTCCTGATGGATCTAATAAATTCACTGTTTTTTATAATGACGAAGACTACGATGAAGTCGATTTAGGTGGTCCTGGAGCTAGCGACCCCCGTAATGCTACTGCTGGGGTAGATAGTTCTACTGGAGCGCATAAATTTACCAATAGATACGGAGATGAAAAAGGAATTGATACCTGGTCTTATTTTCCTAGTAGAGCGGTATTGGCCGACATAATTATTATTGGGAAGGTTTCTGGTACACTCTACGAAGACAGTAATGATGACGGTATTTTTGATGAAAACGAACCAAGACTACCGGCTGGGATAACAGTAAACCTACTCGACGAAGATGGTAACATAGTTGCAACTACCGAAACTGAAGCAGATGGTAGCTATAGCTTCGAGAATGTTGCTGACGGTAACTACACAATCCAAGTTGATACTACGGATATTCCTGATGGATATACTTTGACAACGGCTAATGACGTAAAAATTACTGTTGCTGGTGATGGGGTTTTAAAAGACTTTGGTTTTGATGCTCCAGTTGCTGGTAATCCCAAGGTTTTATTAGTCAAACGTATTACTGCGATTAATGGGGTTGAGATTAATGAGTTTGTTGATGACTCCAGCACCACTGAAGATAATAATTCAAATTGGCCAGATAGCGACCCTTCTAATGCAAATCGTAATGACTTTTTACGTGGAGCAATTAATGGTGGTTTAGTTGTTCCCGGTGATGAATTAGAATATACAATTTATTTTCTTTCAATTGGTGAAACAGATGCCAGTAAATTGAAAATCTGCGATTTGATTCCCAATAATACTACTTTTATACCTACAGCTTTTAATGGTTCAACACCTAGAGATGGTGGATTAGTTACTGGTAATTTAGGTATTGCAATTTCTTTAGATAATACCAATTTTTCTAGTAATCCAACCGCTTTTCTAACTAATATTGCGGATGGTGACAGAGGGAAATTTTTCGCGGCTGGTGAGACACCATCTACAGATTGTTCGCGCAGTAATAGCGGGATTAATAATAATGGTGCTGTTGTTGTCGATATACTCAATACAAATAGTGACAATCCTGATACTATACCAACCACAAATGATAATGATAAAAGCTACTACGGATTTATTCGGTTTAAAGTGAAGATTAATTAATTATTAGAATTGGACGGGTACAGAGACCGCTAAAACTGCCTAAT
>CAKZYM010000321.1 GCA_937884685.1 uncultured Calothrix sp. | reverse complement strand
TTAATTTATTTAAGGTATTAGGTAAGAAAATTCTTTCACAAGGAATGCGTTCTACATATAAAGCAGAATATGCTGGGTTAGCTCAAGATTATTTTGAGCGAGTTAGTTTAAATGTAGATTTAAATCAAATGATATTGGCTAGAAAAGCAATTAATCGTATCAATGTTTTAGATAAACTGAAATCTATAACTATACCCGCTTTAGTAATTGTTGGTGCTGATTTTGGTAAATCATTTATTGAAATCAACCGTAAAATAGCAGATTCATTTCCGAACTCTGAATTCGCAATCTTAGAAAAATCAATAGACCCATCTAATTTAGTCAACCCCATAGAATTTGATAAACAGGTGCTTAGATTTTTAATTTCTGCTTCGGAGTGAAAATTTTACGGTGGTCAAACCACTTTAGAGACTTTATTTTTTTATTTTCTACCAAAGGCTGAAATCTTTACAGACAAACAATTGCAGAATTTACTAATAAGTGCGATCACAACAATACGAAGTATAAGTATTACGCATAATACAATAAGATAAAAAGCAAAGATTCGCACCATTCCTCGCAAAACTAATAGCAGCAGCGCAACCCATACCAGAACTACCCCCAGTTCCCAGAGCAACCTTTCCTTTCATATTCATTAACCTGAGTTCGGGTAATCGCTAAATCCTTTATTCTGTCGTTGATTAAAAATAGTATCTATAAAGGTAATTAGGTTATTTGAGCCATTAATCAGCCGCTAAAAGCAAAATTAATTCCTTAATCCGAACTGACGTTCATTAGTATTTTGGATGTGATATTTTGGATTTTGGATTTTCCCTTGTAGGGTGCTGTAATGCTAACGAATAGCTTGAACGTAGCGATAAAACTTGTAGATAGCGTCACGTACAAGATAGTATGTTTTTTGTAAGATGCTTTTTTTTTGGATTGTAAATTTTGGATTATTGTAGGGTGCTGTGACGCTGCGAGATAATTTGAACGTAGCAATACAGCTAGTAGATAGCGTCACGCACCAATGTATTGTGCTAATTTTTAATAATCAAAACATCTTTGATAAATTGCTTGCATCATATCCCAAAAGGAACGATAGCGATAAGCTCCAGATATTTTAGTGCCAAAATCCCAAGCTTCCCATTCATTTCTCGAATCAATAATTTGAGGATTGAGCAGATAAACATAACCATCTTCAGCAAAGCTAATTTGCAAAGCTGTTTTCATATATCTACCTCTTATAGAACCACATTCTTGATGTTGTCCGTAGAGAAAATATTCTTCATCGCTGACATCATAGCCATCATCCCAAATTTCAGCGCTTTCTCGATTTTCTTCAATAAACCATTTGATTTCATCGGTACCGTATAATTCGTAGTATTCATCTAAAATCGTAAAACCGTTAGAAGCAAGAAGAAAGTTTTTATAACTTAGAGGTAGTTTTGTTTTTAATTTTTCCTCTAAAGTATTAATTTCTTCCTCTGTAGCTCCTTGATTCAAGCAACTTTCACGTTTTGAAACTTCTGGGAAGTAGTCCTCATAGCTTTTTTTATTAGCATCATTTAAATTATCAAACATTGTTTTATCCCATTTTTCTAGAAAAATCTGCCAATCTTTCATTGTCGGAATAAAACCAATTATTTTAGGTTCGGATTTTCGTTGGTTCACAGATTCAAGAAATTCTTGAGCTTGTTTTGGTGTAATTTTAATATAATCTCGCAATACACCGACTTCCAGTCTATTAACAGCATTAGGAAAATGACCAAAGTAGTACAAAACGCTTATTAAACTATTTGAAGACTCCCACCATTTTCTTATTTGTAAATCTAGTAAAGAACCCAAAATATCAAATTTTTTCTTTGTTTTAGCTTTAATATTTGCATAAGTAATATCTTTATTTAAAGATAGTTCCCTTAAAGAAAAAGTAGTAGGACAAGAAATACCTACCGAATTACACAAACCGGGAATAATCGATTTTAACGGAGGAGCAAGAGAACTTTCTTCACTAATGCCTAACTCACCGCTGATTAATTTTACGAATAACTTATAAGCAATATCAAGATAACCCGCTAATAAAATCAAAGTACAACCTTCAAACAATAATGCAGATGCTTCATCTAATGGTAGTACTTGAATTTGTTGTGAAAGGTTGAATAGATAAAGATAATCTATGGTTTTAGAAAATTTCATTAGTACTCGATTATTTCAAATATATACTAACTGCAATCTATAAATCGATTTGTAAAAATAATTTTAAAATTAAATTTCGGCAAAAAAATCTTTAATACCTAATTTGATTTCATGATAGAATCTTATATATAAACCAGTTAAAACTTTCTTTTTATCAAGCAACTAAATTGTAAGTAATGAGCCTCTCAAAGCCAAGATTTTAAAATGGATTGAGCCGCAAACGTCTGATCTGCATTTTTCTTGACTACTTCTAAATTAACAGCCTAAATGTCTGCTTACCGAATCGACAAAAATCCTAAGCTATCCAATCAGTTACTTTTCTATCGCCGACGGCTACTAAAAAATTTTTTCCGTCTGTAGAATATTCTATCATCTAATAGAACCATTAAAATAAAATACGCTAAAACGGAGTAGGATATTTCTTCATTCTGCAATATTAATGTTGGGTTACGACACGATATAAAAAATCTCGTTTCTATTTAAATTTTTCTCTTGTCTAACCCAACCTAAAATCAATTACAAATTCTCCTCAACCTTGGCAACTTCCAACATAGTTTTCAACACCGAA
>CAKZYM010000320.1 GCA_937884685.1 uncultured Calothrix sp. | reverse complement strand
TAGGAGTTAGGAGTTATGAGTTAGGAGTTATTAATTTCCCTCCCCCTCTTCCCCCTCTACCCCTTCTCCCCCTCTCCCCGTAATCTTGTATCAAAAAATCGGGCGATAATGTGATTTAGCATACATAATAGATATTTGTAACAGTATACCTACTCAATAGATATAGGAAAACTATTTGAATGCAGGAAAATCACCCAGCAAGGTTTATATTCCCCATTACCCATCACCCATTTCCTGTCTTGGAAATTTGCTCTTGGGGGTTTCCCCCAAGACCGCAATTTCCGCTATTTCCTTTTTTCACGAATCACTACTAAATTTTCGGGGAGAATGACAAATGAAAACTAATGTGCCATTTCATATTCTTGCTCTTGATGGTGGTGGGGTTCGTGGGTTAGTAACAGCAATAATTTTAGAAAGATTGGAACAGAAGCTGCGAGAACATCACCCAGATAAGCCGATGCAGGATTATTTTGATGTTATTGCTGGAACTTCTACGGGTAGTTTAATCGCTTGTGCTGTATCTAAGGGTTTGAGTGCTAGGGAAATTAAAGATTTTTACCTTCATAACTCTCAGATAATCTTTCCTCCGATTAGAATACTCGTTCACACCCTTTTAAATTGGATTCGTTTGGGTTCATCTCACCCGATTTATAGCGATGAAGGTTTAAAAATGGTGCTTAAATATATTTTTGGAAATTCTAAGTTTGGAGAATTAACCAAACCTACAATAGTAACTAGCTACGACACCTATAATCGTCAGGCTATTGTATTTAAAAACACTAAAATAGCTCATCAAGATATCCCAGCATGGGAAATTTGTCGCGCTTCTTCAGCCGCACCTGTAGGCTTTCCTGGCTACGAAATGACCCACAAGCCTTTTTTGGAAGATTTGCGCTCAAATGGTTATGCAATACCCCATAAAATGGGCATACCTTTGATAGATGGTGGAGTCTTTGCCAATAATCCTGCTTTGTGTGCGATCGCCGAACGTTTGCGTTGGAACAATGACTTACCAGATAATCCGAAATGGAATGCTTTGATACCAGAGAATACTCATCAAAAAGACATCATAGTAGCTTCTTTTGGAACTGGACAACACGTAAAAAAAATTGGGGCAAAACAAGTAAAACAATGGGGAGCATTAGAATGGTTGAGTCCCCATCATGACTTACCCCTTTTAGATGTACTTTTTGACGGTGCTGGTGATGCAGTATGTTATATAGCAGAACAAATTATCGGTAAAAGTTACTTTCGATTCCAGCCGCATTTTGCCGACAACATACCCACATTCAGTGCAAAACAAGAAAATATTGATGTAATCGTCAAATGTACCGAAAAATATTTAGCGCAACCAGAAGTAAATATCAAGCTAGATAAATTAGTCAAAACCCTTAATTCTTCAAAAAAACAACAGTTATCAGTGAACAGTTATCAGTGAACAGTGAACAGTGAACAGTTACTAATTAATCTATCTCCTATTCCCTATTACCTATTCCCTATTACCTATTCCCTACTTTCAGATTTCGTAATTAATTATTACAAAAAAAATGTTCGTCTATGTCTGAATAAATTTTTTTTTTCCTGTAACGTCGTAGGCAAAACCAAATATCATAAACAGATAGCAATATGAAAATTTGGGCTACTACGCTTCTTCTCGCTTTCTTAGGAATAACAGTTCCATTAAAGACCTCTAATGTAGCGATTGCTTACGAAAGTTCGGGCAAGTTTACAGAATTAGAACGCTTATTATCAAGCAAAAAAATTGTTGTTAAAAAAGCTGAGTTTGGAATATTAAAAACTGGTAAAAACCGTAAATCTACATTTATTCCAACTACGAAAATACCATTAAAGGAAGGTCAAATATACGGATGGCGTATCCTTCTTGAAGATTATAAAGGTAAATTAACATGGCAGGAAGTCTTAACTTTACCGAAACCTCCTTCAAGCTGGGGTACAGATAATGGAGAACACTTTTTTTTATCACCTGATGGAACCAAATCAGTTATCAAACGTACTGACTTAGTAAAAAAAGGTATCGTTGATAATTTTTGGACTGTTTCTGCTGGAGACCCAGTTGGTAAACATGTTATAGAAGTTTATGCAGGTAAACGTCGAATTGCAACTTTTAATTTTGAGCTTATTCGACCCTCTAAATAAAAGTCAGGATTTGGAAGCTAAGAATCAAAAATTTTTTTCGATTATTCAATATTTGATATACGCTGATTATTCCGATTGAACCTTACCCCTTCCGACTCTCCAAAATAGCGGAGAGGTGTTTCAGTAGGACAGGGTGAGGTTCAATTTTTATCCCATTCAAATGAAAAGCGCTCTATTCCCCATAAACAAGGCTAGTATAAAGTACAATAAATTTGACAAGCATCTAATTTACCTAATATTTCTATTTCTTATAGCTTTATCTTTATTCCCGATTTTCGATTAATGCCATGTAAATATGATATTTTCTTCAAGAGTAACCGGTTTTTCTGCAGTTTATCTTGAATGATGTGAAATATAAATCGGATACAGTAGCTAATTTTAGTTTATGTAGATTTTATTTACAGTTGGGTCTGGGTTCAGTGCAAATAATATATAATCCTGGTTAAAACACAATTAATTCTAATGTATTATTAAAAACTAAATAATAATTTTTACTCTTTCATTCACTATCGAATTCTAGTTGTAGTCTAAGCATCTTTGTCAGATTTGTTAATATTCTCTAATGCTTGACTCATCCTTAAAAATGCTAATGGCTGGATAATATAACTATAGCTACTTATTTTTAGCAAAAATTAAATAATACTCAATTTATTCTCTATTAAAGGTAAGAATAAGAGAAAGCGAAGGTAAACTTACGTCCGATAGCTTATTCTCCGCTTAATTTTACTGGCGAATATTATTACATAACATTAATAAGTTATACTTTATGTACTTATAGTTAATAATAATTATCTGAGTGTAATTACAGACTAAAATTTGTGAAGTTTTGTATAAAGAATAGATTAATTGGCGCTTAGAGAAATAAATATAGCTTATACACCATAAAAAAATTCCAAATTTACGAATAAATCAAAATGTGTTTCCTCAAAGTAAAGTAAATAGCAGAAAGCTAATAAAAGAAGCAAGTCATTACAATTTTTGTCGTTGACAACCTAGTAAGAGGTATAACCGGTCTAAATTATGTTCCAAGCAGTTATGACGAATTTGGCAATCATATTTTATTTGATAATGGCTTGTTGTTTCTTTATGCAGTGGCTAGGTTTTTTCATAGATGACAAAGAAATGACTTCAACCCAGCGCTATTTATCTGTGTTAATTTTAATTTTAGCTACTATTTTATGGCCTCTAATTGTGCCTTTAGCTTATTTAGAGTTATTGAAGTTTCATAAAAAACATAAGCAGGTAATTGATTTATTGATAAATGTATCAGACGCGAAATTATGCGATGAATAATAGATTCACTATTAAAGTTTTAATTATTTCAATTTTAATTATTTAAATTTTAATCAAGATATTATTCTTTATTTATTTAGGTAGTAGAGAGTAACGAGTCGGGAGTAGGAAATAGGAAATAGGAAATAGGGAATAAAAATAATATTGCTAATCTTTTGTTGGGGACGAAGGTGGATTTATAGTTGGAGTTGGAGTTGGAGTTGCTTTGGGAGAGGGTGAAGTAGTTGGAGTCGGATTTGGATTTGGGGTTGAACTAGAATTGTTCGGAATAGTTTTCGGACTAGCATTAATTGGAATTGGTTTTATAGTTGGATTTGCTGGGGTAGGTGCGGTGGTTGAACTAGTCGGAGTTGCTCCGGGAGATGGAGATGGTGACGGAGATGGGTTATTTTGTGCAGCTTTCCATTCCGAAAGCGAACGTTTAACTGCATTTTCAAATTTGTTGGATACTGAAACCACTTCAAAATTTCCATCTGGTGTTAGAGAAAAACTATTTTGAGCGTAAAGAAAACGTTTATCAAAACTTGGTTTACCCAAAACCAATTTATGAGTTTTTTGATTATTTAAGGTAATATCAATAGTTGCTTGGGGTTGTTTCAATCCGAATTGTGCGAGTTCGGATGGAGGAGTATTTACACTTTGTTCGGTTTTTTCAGTTTCCAATAAATTTAACAAATAAGCCACCGTACCATCATTAGCAGGTACAGAATCGGGAGATTTCATCAACCACTTCGTCTTACCCGCTTCCGGAGAACGTTCTAAATTGATAGTTTCCGACGGAGTAGTTATTTTCAAAGCTTTAACATCATCTTCCTTAAAAGCGAAAAGTTGCTGCTTTTTTTTCTTAACTTGTTCTTGCTGAGACTTCCATTGAAACTCATAGAAATAAACAAAACCACCCAACAAGATTGCTAGCACCAATAAAACCAAAGTCGTCCGCTGTAATTTCATTATTAGTTATTAGTTGAAATTTGTTAGTTGTTAGTTGTTAGTTGTTAGTTGTTAGTTGTTAGTTGTTAGTTGTTA
>CAKZYM010000319.1 GCA_937884685.1 uncultured Calothrix sp. | reverse complement strand
GCTGCTTATTACGAAAAAGGAACTGCTATGTGTTTGACAGTTATCAGTGAACAGTTATCAGTGAACAGTTATCAGTGAACAGTGAACAGTGAACAGTGAACAGTAGAGTAAATAACTTTTTATTTTTATCTGTTCCTATTCATTCTAATTGTTTAAACATTACTCATAACTCGCTACTTGCTACTTACTACTTATTACTTACTACTTATTACTTACTACTTATTACTTATTACTTACTACTTACTACTCTTAACTGCTCACTGTTGACTGTTGACTGCTCACTGATTACCTAACCGTGGCCATACAGGTGATTTCCGTTCGAGCATTGAGAGCTAAACCACTTGTACCGAATGCACTTCGAGCGGGGAAGCGATTTTTGGGAAAGTAGGTTTGATAAACTTCATTCATTGCACCCCATTCTTTGATATCGGCTAGCATTACCGTACATTTGAAAACTTTGTCGAATGAAGAACTGTTCCGTTCGAGGACTCGTTTAATATTTTCCATCGCTTGTTTGGTTTCGGCTTTGATTCCACCTTCGACTAATTTCTTTTGACCGGGAATATTACCAATATTTCCAGAAAGATAAAGTGTATTCCCCACTTGTACAGCTTCTGAAAAAGGAACGTTGAGAGAAGTTGTGTCGGGAGAAGTGAGAAATTCAACGTAATTTTTAGACTTTGGTTTCCTTTGTTGAGCTATGGTAATCGAGCTTATAGCAATGGTCGATAAAGTTACAGCTATTAATGGATATATAAATTTTTTCATGGATTCTATACATAGAGTTATGAGTGAGGAATTAAAAATTTAAAATTTAAAATAGTTTACTCTTCTCCTTGTCTCTATCAATATAAATATAAATAAAAAACGGGCTGAATAATCAACCCGCGATTGTTGTTTAAACTAAGCCCGAGCGCCTAATTTAGGGCCAGTTTCGGCTCCAACAACTCCATCAACTGTGATATTGTTATCCTTCTGAAATGCTTTGACTGCGTTTTCGGTGATTTCGTCGAAGTTTCCGTTAACGCTAAGCTGATATCCTTTTGCGGATAAGTCTTTTTGTAAACGTTCTACTTCTGAACCGTTCATTCCACGACTTAAAGTTTGTGGTGCCATTTTTGAATTCTCCTGATTTTAATTGATTGACAGTTAACTGTTTAGAGTTAACTTTCGCTTTCATTAAATATCTAGGGACAGGGTAATTCGGTTTATGCAATTTTCAATCAAAGATAAATTCAAGATGGATTAAAAACCAATCGTCAATCAACGCAATCGGGACTTACAAGACTCGAAAATCCTACGGTTTGAATGAGGAGTAACCATAGGACTATCTGAATAAAACTATAATTTTCTGCTTATTTTTAGTTAAAGCTTAAACATTTATCATCTATATCAATAATTCCTTTATCATCATCTTTCTTGGGTTTCCAGTGTAATCCACCAAACAACCTAACACCAATATAACCGAACCATTTACGCCAGTTGCTGACACCTGCTTCGTCCATCATCGTCCAAAATAAATCATCAGCTTCTTTTCTGGAATAGGGTTTTTCTAATGACTCAATGCTTCCGAAAATTTTTTTCAATATTTTCTTTCTACAGAAAAACATCCCTTTTTTCTCAAAATAATGATTTCGTTCTCCTCCTTTGCTCATATACATGAAATCATGAATTAATGGTGCTTCTATCGAAAGCTCGTGTATTGCTACCATTCTCCAGAAAACTCTAGGAATTGAAGATAAATCAAACTCGAAACCCTTGTCTAAAACTAGTTTTGACTGTTTAATTTCATCAAAATAACAGTATTCTTCTTCCAATGTCCATATATTATTCTGGGGATTATAAGATACTTTGGCTCGTGGAAAGTTTGATTTTACTGGTTCATTAGGAGTTTGCATCACTTCGTTTTCCCTGGAGTAGTTTTGACGGTATGTTTTCTAGTCTTATCTCCATGAAGAAAATCTCTTTTACGTATTTTTAGCCAGGAAAATACCAGAATTAAATTTGTCATACCGAAATTTGCAGTTAATCAACCTATTTCATTAGATAGAGGTAGACCAGATAGAAAATTGTCATATTTGGAGCATGTTTATCAACTCTTCTTTTTCCTATAAAAAAATCCCGGTTGAATTAACAACCGGGAAAAGCACATTACAAAACACTACAATTACGCAGGAGAAAATTTTAATTAATTACAAACCAATTACAAGCTAACTTTAACTACCTTGTTCTTTTCTTCTTCTCTTTTAGGTAGAGTTAGATTCAAAATACCATCTTTGTATTCAGCGGTGACATTAGTATTTTGGATTCTTGTTTTTAGAGGAATTACGCGCTGATATTTACCGTAATAAAATTCAGAACGAGTATTTTCTTTCTGTTCTGTTTTACGTTCAGCAATTATCTTAACTGCTTCTGCGGTAACTTCAATATCAACGTCTTTTGCTTCAATTCCAGGAAGTTCTAGTCTTAGATATAGTGCATCCTCTGTTTCAGTTAATTCAGCAGCAGGACTTCTAAATGCTGGTGCTTGATAATCATCAAACAAGCGTTCTAATTGACTTTGTAAGGTGTTCATTTCTGCCCAAGGATTGTAACTTGCAATAGCCATATCTTTTTAACTCCTAGATTTTTGTTTACTAAGTTTGTGATTTAATTTGTTTTCTTGTTTCCTATAGTAGTGAAAATTAAATTAGTCGTAAATTCGGTTTTTATCACCTTGTTTATGATGAATACCGACCAGTTAATTAGATTAAATTAACAGGTTCGGTCAACCAGAATATTATTAGTACGGTTAACAGTATTGATGTTATTTGCTGTTGTTATATCAGTAAAATACTATGATTTACATTTCAATTAAGTAAAATTCGCTGTGGCTTAGAATAATGACAATTGAACCGCTTGTAATTCTTTTTCGTTCTCAAGGTTAGATAGCGAAATCCCCAACAGCCGAATGCTTTTACCTTCTAAATTAATAGTTTCTAGCAACGTCGCGCTAATACTGGTAATCAAATCCAAACTATTTATATAATTCTCAAAGGTTTTAGAGCGGGTTATTTGCTGATAATCAGCAAACTTGATTTTTAAAGTCAACGTTCTACCCGAAGCTTGATGTTTCTCAATTCGTTGATGAAGCTTCCGAGCAATTTGTTCGAGTTCTATTAATATCTTTTCCTTTATACTTGTCTTCATTTTTTCACCTTGGTTTTAGCTAAATAAATGAAGAATGGCGCACCCACTAAAGCTGTCATAATACCTACGGGGATTTCTTGGGGTTTGATAATTAATCGAGCTGCTATATCGGATGCTAGAAGCAATATGGCTCCGAACAAAGCGCTGTAGGGTAAAATCCAACGGTAATCTAAACCTACGATAAACCGGACAATGTGGGGAACCACCAAACCGATAAATCCAATCGCACCCGCAACTGCGATCGCACTTCCGTCTAATAGCAGAACGCAAACAGCAGCAAGGATTTTCACCGATGCAGTTTGTTGTCCCAAACCTTTTGCAATATCTTCTTTCTGAAAAACCGGGTTTATAAATTCTTATTAACGATTTAGAAATACTATTTAATTAAACGAAAGCATCAATTAAAATCTTTGTTCCCAGAAAAATTAAACTACCTCCACCTATCAACTCTACTTTTTGTTTAAACATATCGCCACAGAAATGACCGATATAAACTGCAATAAAAGATAAAGTAAAAGTAATAAATCCAATTACGGTAGCTGTCAATAAAATTGAACTTTGTAAAATTGATAATCCCAATCCAGCCGCAAAAGCATCAATACTAGTAGCAATTGATAGCGCTATTAACGTATATATTTCCAAACAATTAAATTTTGGTTTTTCATCATCGCTATCTCCAAAGGACTCAAAAATCATTTTTCCACCAAGAAAGCTGAGGATAGCAAAAATTATCCAATGATTATAACTAAGAACAATATTTCTGATACCTAGTCCAGCCAACCAGCCAATTAAAGGCATAATAGCTTGAAATATTCCAAAGAAAAGCGCGATTTTTATCGCCTTAGATATTTTAATATGTCTAATGGTCAATCCACTGCTCAGAGATACAGCACAAGCATCAGCAGCTAATCCAAAAGCGAGTAAAATTGAACTTGATAATTCCATCTTTTAAATAAAATATAATTCAGTGTTTGAATTATAAACTATTATTAATCTTTGTATTTTCATCTTTATCTCATTGTTATTTCATATTTTATTCATGATTAGTGAAAGTAGGCTAATACAATAACATTATGAATTACTACACAAATTTATTGATGCGTTTAGCTATTATTTTGAGGAAGATTAACAAGGTACTTATATTGTCATATCAATTTTATAGTTATATATTATTTAATCCTGATTTATATCGCAATATGAATTATAGTGATGTTTTTGTTATATACATAATCTATACAAGATTTCTAATATTAGATATTTATTAGATATTTATTTTAAATGTAAAAGAC
>CAKZYM010000318.1 GCA_937884685.1 uncultured Calothrix sp. | reverse complement strand
AACACGTAATCGCGCTCGAAAGCAAATTGAAGCTATCAATCGCCAAAAACAGTTATTAAATAAGCAAAGTAAAAAGAATTAAATTATGAGTAACTCTAATTTTCTCGAAGGTATTGCTATTATTGGTATTTCTGGGCGTTTCCCCGGTGCGAAAAATGTTTCCAGTTTTTGGCTGAATTTATGTGATGGAGTCGAGTCAGTTTCTACTTTTACAGATGAAGAATTAATTGCATCTGGAATTTCTCCAGAATTTCTTAATCACCCTGATTATTTGAAAGTTGGAACAACAATAAAAGATATTGATTTATTTGATGCTTCATTCTTTGGTTTTAACCCTAAAGAAGCCGAAGTCACAGACCCCCAACATCGTTTGTTTTTGGAATGTGCTTGGGAAGCATTAGAAAATGCTGGCTATAACTCCCAAAATAGTGATAGTAGGATTGGTGTTTATGCTGGTGCTGGTTTAAATACTTATCAGTCATTTAATTTTAACCGCGAGCAAGTTGGGTCAGCTGAGAGTTTCCAAAAAATGATAGGTAATGATAAAGATTATCTTGCTACTCGCGTTTCCTATAAATTAAATCTCACTGGTCCAAGTTTGACGGTACAAACCGCTTGTTCTACTTCCTTGGTTGCAACAACCCTTGCTTGTCAAAGTCTATTAAATTGCCAATGCGATATGGCATTAGCAGGTGGAGTATCTATTCGCATTCCCGAAAAAACAGGGTATTTGCATCAAGAAGGAGGAATTTTATCACCTGACGGTCACTGTCGCGCTTTTGATGCTGAAGCGAGAGGAACGATTATCGGTAATGGTGCTGGGGTCGTTGTTTTAAAGCGGTTAGCTGACGCAATGGCGGATGGTGACAATATCTATGCTGTTATAAAAGGTAGTGCTATCAATAATGATGGTTCTGGTAAAGTTGGTTACACTGCACCAAGCGTTAACGGACAATCTCAAGTAATTGCAGAAGCACTAGCTTTAGCAGATGTGGAACCTGAAACCATTAGCTATATAGAAGCTCATGGTACGGGAACTGTCTTGGGGGACCCCATTGAAATTTCTGCTTTAACAAACGTTTATCGCGAAAGCACCGATAAAAAGCAATTTTGTGCAATTGGTTCAGTCAAAACGAATATCGGTCATTTAGACGCAGCAGCAGGGATTACGGGTTTAATCAAGACTGTTTTGGCTCTTAAACATAAACAAATACCACCCAGCTTACATTTTGAACAGCCCAATCCTCAGATTGATTT
>CAKZYM010000317.1 GCA_937884685.1 uncultured Calothrix sp. | reverse complement strand
ATTTCCTAATTCATAACTCTTAACTCATTACTCATTACTCATAATTCATAACTCCTAACTCCTAACTCTTAACTCCTAATTCCTAACTCTTAACTCCTAACTCCTAACCGCAACTTAAGCAACAACGTCAAAGCGGTCGAGCATCATTACCTTATTCCAAGCTGCAACAAAGTCTTTGACCATCCGCTCGTGACCGTCATCAGCGCCGTAGACTTCAGCAACCTGACGCAGTTCCGCGTTAGAACCGAAGATTAAATCGCAGCGTGTCGCGGTAAATTTAGTCTCACCTGTTTTGCGATCGCAAATTTTAAAGAGCATCTCGCGATTGTCAACTGGCTTCCACTCGTAGTCCATACTGGTCAAGACACGGAAAAAGTCATTGGTCAAAACCCCTGGTCGGTCGGTGAAGATACCATGCTTTGAAAAATCCCAATTTTGGTCGAGGGCACGAAGTCCACCTACAAGAACCGTCCACTCGGGGGCTGTCAGTGTCAGAAGCTGTGCGCGGTCGAGGAAGATACGCTCTGCCTTCACCTTATAGCCCACAGCCTCGTTATGATAATTTCTGAAACCGTCCGAGACTGGCTTAAGCCATTCAAAGCTTTCCACATCTGTCAGTTCTTGAGTAGTATCCATTCGACCGGGAGTAAATGGAACGGTGGCATCAACCCCAGCATCTTTCGCAGCCTTTTCCACAGCAGTGCAGCCACCGAGGACAATAAGGTCGGCGATTGAGATTTTTTTGTTACCTGGCTGAGTGTTGTTAAATTCTGACTGAATTTGCTCTAAGGTCGATAAGACCTGGTTAAGCTCCTGGGGACGGTTCACTTCCCATTCTTTTTGGGGATTTAGGCGAACGCGAGCGCCATTCGCACCACCGCGCTTGTCGGAGTCGCGATAGTTTGATGCAGAAGCCCAAGCTGCGGACACCAGCGCCGAAACTGAAAGACCACTCGCCAAAATCTTGCCCTTGAGAAAGCTAATATCGGCATCATCTACGACATCGTGGTCGAGTGCTGGAATCGGGTCTTGCCAAGTCAAGTCTTCTTCGGGAACTTCTGGCCCAAGATAGCGTAATTTTGGTCCCATGTCCCGATGAGTCAGCTTATACCAAGCGCGCGCAAATGCATCACTAAAGTAGTCGAAGTCATCGAGAAAGCGTTTACAGACTTGACGATAGGCGGAATCTTCCTTCAAAGCAACATCTGAAGTCATCATCATTAACCCATGCTCGACACCTGGTTTATGGGCATCTGGTGTCTTTGGCGCACTAGAATCTACTGGTTTCCACTGAATGGCACCGGTTGGGCTTTTTGTTTTTTCCCACTCGTATTTAAAGAGATTTTCGAGGTAGCTGTTATCCCACTGGGTTGGGTTTGGTGTCCACGAACCTTCAATTCCGTTCGTCATTGTAAATTCAGCAAAGCCCGTACCTTCTGGATTTTGCCACCCCAGACCCATTGCCTGAATCGGCGCACCTTCGGGGGCTGGTCCAATTTTGTCTGCTGCAACCATGCCGTGGCTTTTACCAAAAGCATGACCACCCGCAATCAAAGCTACAGTTTCCTCATCGTTCATCGCCATCCGTCCAAAAGTCTCGCGGATATCGCGAGCAGATGCGATTGGGTCTCCGCTGCCATCGGGACCTTCTGGGTCAACGTAGATTAGAGCCTGATGAGAAGCTCCCAAGGGGTTTTCGAGGTCGTAGTATTCGTCTTTGGGTTCTCCTTCCCAGCGAATTGTACGAGTAACCATCTCATTTGGATGTCCCTCGTGCTGCTTGCCATTTTCTCCGAACGCTTCACCATTCCAGAACTCAGGACCCCAGTAAGTAGCTCTATCTGCCTCCCAAGCATCAATGCGACCACCGCCGTAGCCAAAAGTCTTGAAGCCCATAATTTCGAGCGAGCAGTTGCCGACTAGAATCATTAAATCAGCCCAGCTTAGTGCCGAGCCGTATTTCTGCTTGATTGGCCAGAGCAGCCGTCGTGATTTATCTGTGTTGCCATTATCCCACCATGAGTTGATTGGGGCAAAGCGTTGCATACCCCGACTTGCTCCACCGCGACCGTCTGCAATGCGGTAGGTTCCCGCAGAGTGCCATGCCATGCGAATCATCTGAGGTCCGTAGTTGCCGTAGTCGGCTGGCCACCAGTCCTTTGAATCTGTCAGTAGAGTTTTGATATCTTTTTTCAACTGCTGGAAATCGATTTTCTGAAACGCTTCCTTATAGTCAAAATCTTTTAGCGGGTTAGCCAGTGGTGAATTTTGGTGAAGCAGCTCTACCTGGAGTCGATTCGGCCACCAATCATCAGTTTGCGGCTTAGAACCGAGCGCTCCTCCAACGCGGGTTCCATGAAAGGGACATTGTGCAGGAGCGGCAGGAGGGTTGTTGTTCATTGAGTTCAGTCCTTCTTATAGTTGCTGCTATAGCCTAGTTTGAGATTGCACTTAAGGAGATTGCGTAGGCTAAATTTTGTGTCACAGCGGTTCTTATATTATATAAAATATGAAGGTTTTGGCGTTGCAAGATAAGTAAATAATATTGCTCGGGGGACATGCAAAAATTAAATTACGAAGGTCACTGCATCTAATACAATTATCAGATTTCTGCTCCCTCCGCTCCCCCTGCTTTTACTTTTTGGCGTTGCCCGAAATCGTCTAAATTCAAAGTGTTCGCTAACCCCTACCCCTGATGTCTCGCTGGTTTAATATTGCTGATCCTTGCCAAGAAGATATTCATTACATGCTATCTCCAATTAAAAGATTGCCAGATTTGGAGGATTTAATTCAACAGCGTATTTCTCAGTTTTCTCAGATAACTCTTACCGTTACCTCAGTTATCATTCACTACCACCTCAGCTTCATCCTCGATATTAGTAATTAAGGACAGAGAAACAACCAACAAGAGGTAACGACAAATGAAACTCAACAAATTAGCTGGATTCGGAATTGCATCAATCGTATTATTCGGTAGCGTCGGACAATTAGCACTCAATGCTCAACCAGTACAAGCACAAAGAGCGGGAAGAAGTGTAAGAGTTGCAGCGAAATCACAGTCACTAATTGCATCCGGTAGCTTTGTAACCACAGAACAAGACCACCCCACCAACGGTACGGCTAAGATTGTTGAGAAAAATGGCAAACGCTATTTGGAATTCAGTAAAGGATTCACCACCGCACGGGGACCGAAGGTAAGAGTTGTTCTCCACCGCAAAAGCACCGTACCCGTCAACTTACAAGAAAAGAATTATGTAACTCTAGCTAATTTACAACGCTTCGATGGCGCTCAACGTTATGAAATTCCTGCCAATTTTGACTTGAAAGATTTCAAATCTGTAGCAATTTGGTGTGAAGAATTTAACGTCACCTTTGGCTTCGCTAGATTGCAAGGTGCTTAGTAGTTGATGGTTGTCAGTTAACAATTCGCGTCTGACAACTGCTCTTACTTCACTGATTTAAAATGCACTTTTATATTTAAGATTTATCTTTAGATTCTTATCGCTCGCTTAACCACACACCATTTTTCAGCAGTTTTCTGGACAAAGCCGGATGCTGCTGATTTTTTTAATAGTAAGCTTACTTGAATATTTACTTATTAATAATATTCCATAAGACAATTATTATTTGTTAATTGTTAACTGATGATTGACTTTCTCCACCTGTTTAGGAGCTTCTATCTCTTTAAACAAACGAATAGCTTTCTCAATGTTCACCCGACTTTCACTTCGATTACCCATATCTTGATAGGTCAAAGTTAACTGAAAATAAGCTTCAGCTAAATCGCATTTAGCACCAATTTTATCTAATAGTTCGATTACTTCTAAATGATTATTCAAAGCAAAATTAAATTCTTGCTGTCTTCGATATATTTCAGCTAAACCATTCAAACTTTTTGCTTTAACTTGCGTGTAGTGACTTTCTTCGGCAAATTTTAAAGCCATCGAAAACAATTCTTTGGCTTTGCTAAATTCTTTCAAATTAACGTATGTTTGACCGAGTATTTGAATAAAATAAGCAAATCTTCCAGTTTTTTCAATATTCACTTCTGCTGTAATATTGTGATAACATTTATCGGCAAGTAAATAAGCAGATGGATATTGTTTCAAATAAGAATTGACTAAAGATAAACATACAGCAGCTTTTTCTGCCCAAGGATTGTGTGCTGTATTTTGAGCGAGATTAATAACCTGCTGAAATAATTTTGCAGATTCTGATAATTCCCATAAATCAATTTTATAAAGACCGATACTGAGTAGGGAATCCACTTCGAGCATTCGATAATAATAAAATGACTGCTTATTTTCTTTCTGATTAATTAAACTCTTAAGTGCTTTACTTGCTAAATAAATTGTTTTCTCTTGATATTCAATTGCTGGCTGTATTTTACCGCTTATCCAATACAAATCGCCTAAAATATTATATAGTTCACTGATTTTAGTATCATCGTCAATATGATTAATAATATGAATAGTTGCAGCTAAAATTGGTTGAACTAAACCCATTCGATACAACGTGCTTCCAAGGGTTAAAAATTGCCCCCATTGATTATTTCTAGTTTTAATTATTAGCTTTCCGGCTAATTCAAATTGGTTAATTTCAATATAGTGATAATAAGCTTCTAACGCTTGCAAAGCATGTTGAAAATTTTCAATTTTTTGTACGCTTTCTGTCCAAAATTCAGCAGCCTTGTGATTCGCTAATTCCCAATCATCACTATTGCGTAAACGATAAATAGCTTCGGCTCTAATTACCGGATGCAGCCAATATTCTCCTTTATTGCACTCAATTAAAGAACGATTTTTTAACGAAGCAATAATTTGACGGTGCTGCTCCGGTTCAACATCCCACAATAAACTCAAAAGTGCTGAAGTTGGAACTGTGGAAACATCTTGATAGCGATAACATCCTAAACGATACAGCAAACGATATGCTTGAGAATCCAACTTTTGCAAGCGATTGATTTGACTTGCAGCTAAATTTTTTAAATCAGTTACAGCTAGAGGGTCAGCATGATTTTCTTGCCAATAACCACTAACATCACCGTCAAAATCTTCTAGAATTGAACCGCAAAGAATTCCCATTGCTTTAGCATTACCACCATAAGCATGATGCATTTTTTGTAAAGTTGCTAAATCAATCTTCACTCCACGGTTATTAAAATACTTTTGCCAAGCTAATTCATCTAAACCCGGAAGTCGATAGTGAGTTACATTCAATTCGGGTTCGCAAAGTCTATCTCTACTAGTAATTAAAGTAGTTGATTGTATTCTTGCATCGGTTAAAATTCGCAATAATTCAATATAGTTGCGATGGGGTTTTATAAAACGTCCTTTCCCATCCAGCGCTGGTTCTAAATTATCAATTAAAATTCCAATTCGCTTTGATTGGAGTTGTCGCTTCAATCTTCCTAAAGTTACCCCGAATTCCAAACCAGGTTCCTGTTGAAAATCTTGCTTTAACCATTCTTCCACTACCCGTTGTGCTGAAGTAATGTTTTGAGTTTCCTTAGCCATCAACAATTCCAAAACCACATCAAATTCTTGAGAGTGCAGGTATTGTTGAGCAAGAGTAGTTTTTCCCAAACCTCCTTCACCTTGAATCACAATTACTTTGTTACCAAGATTTGCTAAATCATCAATGCGTTGAATTGCATCATTTCTACCAATAAAATTGATATCTTCTTTAACTTCATTTAATAGCTCCTTTTCTTCCACAGGTAAGGAACTATCAGACGTAACTTGATAATCAAACAAACCAGATATTGTACCAGCTTTACGAAAGCACTTTTCCAAAACCCTGCGACAGTTACTCTTAGTAATTTTCTGACGCATAACTTTAGAAAGCAACTTCCACAACCGAGAACCCACATCCTTAGCGTGTCCTTCGGTACAACCGTAAAAATCGGCTATTTCTAAATACTTTCTTCCCAACCAAACCTGTTTAAGAATAATTTTATCTAATTCGCTTAGTTGTTCTCCAGTTTTAGAAGGTATTACGGTATCTAACCATACCAATACTGCCTCATCATCCATTTTTCAGCGACCAAGGTAGTTTAGTTTACAAATGCAAGAAGCAAGCTCAATCCTAGTCTACAGTTGGAAACCAGCCTTTTTGGAGAAGTTTATGTAAACTTGATTTTTCCTTTACTTATTAAATTACCTTTACTCCTATTCTCTGGTAGAAAATTATAAATAAAAATTGAGGTACGAGTATTAAATTTGTTTTGAATTATGAATTTTATACATTAATAAAAAACAAGATTAACATCAGCATTCTGACGTTACTAGATTAAGCTATTTGTAAAAAGATAAAACCCGCGTACAGACATAATAATGTTAGGTATTCAGCAATATTAAATCAATATTTTAGACTGCTATTTAGCTAAATAATTTGTTCAAAGTCATTGCTTAGGAAATAACTAATACTTTCTAAAAGTAAACCA
Source organism: uncultured Calothrix sp. (assembly GCA_937884685.1). Taxonomy (GTDB): domain Bacteria; phylum Cyanobacteriota; class Cyanobacteriia; order Cyanobacteriales; family Nostocaceae; genus Rivularia. The sequence goes on along the minus strand of CAKZYM010000317.1, from coordinate 3,350 downwards.
AGAAATACCTCACAGCACCATCGTCTTAGTAAATTAACCTTCCTGCAATTCCTCGCAAATATTATCATCATACTTTTTACCCGACTTTACCCGACTGACAAACCTCTAATCACAGATTTAAACTGAAATCACAAAGCAAAAATAAATACCTTGATTAAATAAATGATAAATATATCTAGTAAAACAGAATCCAATTGGGTGGATAAAAATAATTCAGATAGAAACTATTTCCAAATCCAAGAACGTATAAATTTTTTAATCAAACATTACCTTGCAAAGAAAGAGTTAGACAAACGCTTAACAGAATTGCCATCGCAATTTAAAAAACCACAAGCGCGTCCTTGGAAACCCATCGATTGGCAAAGTATTCATCGCCAACAAATAATTGGTATTGATACAGAGGTGTTTTTATCAGTTTTGGTGGGTGCGATGGATACTGAAGCGCCTATCCGAGGATATACTCAAACGAGTCGGCAGTATTTAGAAAAATTACATCCACAAATGGCTCAGTATGTAGGAGGAACGATTGATGAAAGGGGAAAGCTAATAGAACCAGGTTTATGGGAAAAAGAAGAGCGTCAGCATACTCCCGCATTAATCAAGGTTTACCAGCAGTTAACGGGTGAAAAAATTACTCCAAAACTCCGCACTGTTAGAGGTTATTTACCTACCTCAAATCCCTACGAAGATTTATACCGTCATGGTTTGCATCGGATAGCAACTGAATTCGGAGCGACTTGTCTTTATATATGGCTTATGGCTCATACAACCGGGTCACTTCAAGACATTCTAGAGCAATTAGCGATTGACGAAATCAATCACATGACAAAATTCTGGGGATTTGGTGTTTGGTGTTATCCCGATACTTCTGCAATCAAAATAACCAAAACTTTGATTAAAACTCGTCACCAAAACTACAAAAGCAATAGTCTCGTCAGAACTTTAAAACGAATGATGCAAACCCTTAACTGGGATTCTTGGTACTTTGGTAACAAAATCAGCTTGTTATTCACCTTTAGTTCTGCAATACATCAATTATGGATTTGGAATAATACCCTGACACCAACATATTTAAATGAACTATTTGGAGTCGAAGAAATTCCCAACTCAGAATTTCCTACGGTTGAGTCATTACTTACTGTATAAAATCTAAATTCTTCTAAATTATAAAACTTACAATCCTATGAATTCAAACTTACCCGCAGATTTAGACTCACAAAATTTACCTACTCACGTAGCTGTCATTATGGATGGTAATGGTAGATGGGCTACTCAACAAAAATTACCCCGTATAGCCGGACACAGACAAGGAGCAAAGACACTTAAAGAACTATTGCGATGCTGTAAAGATTGGGGAATTAAAATATTAACCGCTTACGCTTTTTCTACTGAAAATTGGCGACGACCAACTGAAGAAGTTGATTTTCTGATGCTTTTATTTGAAAAAATGTTGCGTCGGGAATTAGGAGAAATGCATCGGGAAGGAGTAAGAATCAATTTTATTGGTGATTTAACTGAGTTACCAAAATCATTACAAAATGGAATGCAGCGTTCGATGTTAGAGACATCTAATAATAATGATGTTCAATTTAATGTTGCAGTTAATTATGGTAGTCGTAAAGAAATTATCAGCGCTTGTCGTCAAGTCGCAGAATTAGTTGAAAAAGGAGAAATTAAACCAGAAAATATTGACGAAGATTTAATTACTAAAAGTTTATATACAGCAGATATTCCCGCACCAGATTTACTCATTCGTACTAGCGGAGAGAAGCGATTAAGCAACTTTCTTTTATGGCAAATGGCTTATAGCGAAATGTATTTTACAGATATTTTATGGCCAGATTTTGATAGAGAGGCATTTAAAGAAGCAATTTTAAGTTACCAAAATCGAGAACGGCGTTTTGGGAAAGTTAAAGATGTATTATCAGCTTAGAATTTCATACCTATAAAAATAAATAATTAATAAACCCGGTTTTTTGAAAAAATCGGGTTTCTCTATTCATCAAATTATTCTAAATTAGAAAATAGGACAATATATTTGATATGAAATGAAAGAAATAATTAATAATCATCAGCAAGTATTGATTGTTGGAGGTGGCCCAGCAGGTTTTGCAACTGGATTAATGTTAGCAAAACGTGGTTGGAAAAATATTACTGTTTTAGAAAAACGTCCTAGTGCAGATTATTACGAACCTGACAAAGCATTCAATTATCTGATAGATGGTCGCGGTCAAAAGTTTACAGATTATCTCAATCTTACCGAAAAATTATCTCAAAATGGAGTTGCAAGCACTGATTTTGAATTAACTAAAATTACACCAGATGGGAAGCGTAAAACAGTAAAACTACCAATTGTAGACCCAAATAGAAAACCTGCTTATTGGATAACCCGTAAGACATTTGTCAATTTACTTTATCAAGAAATAGAAAATAATTGGCAGGACTCGATTAATATAATTTTTAATGCCAAATGTATAGAAATCAATCAAGAAAATACAAATGGTGATAATAAATCGAACAAATTAGAAGTCATCGCTGAAATAGAAAACGATGAAACTCTCAAATTTCAACCTTTTCTATTAATTGGATGCGACGGTATTAACTCCATTGTCCGCAATACTCTTAAAAAATGGGATACATCATTATCAAGTAAATTTGAAATGAAATATTTCCCTTCACCAAGTGCAGGATTAAAATATCAAATATTAACTTTACCTCCAAAGTTTCCCTTAGATGAAAGCGGTGAAGAACTCAGCACCAGCGAAATGGCATATGCTGTCCGTAGTGCATTAAAAGATAGTAAAAATTCAATATCTCTGGGATTATTACCTGTCAAAAATCCAGATGAAGTTCGTACTGCTAATATTATCGCAAAACCCAATCATAATATATGGAAGTTGAAAAACGCTGAGGAAATGCATGATTTTTTAACTAAATCCTTTCCACAATTACCCATACACAAAATAGTTTATCCTCAAGAACTAGAAAGATTTGCTCAAAGTGAAGGTGGAGAATTTCCCATTCCTCAACATTGCAATGGATTCTACTCAAGATTGAACGACCAAGCATTTATAGTTCTTTTAGGAGACGCAATTCACAGCTTTCCACCAGATTTAGGACAAGGTGTAAACTCAGCACTCGAAGACGTATTTATCCTTGAAGATGCATTATCAGAAACAAACAATAATCTTATTGAAGCTTTACCCTTATATGAATCATCGCGAATAGCGGATACAAAAGCTTTAATCAGATTGATGCAAATCGGTTATCCTTGGCAGTATAATCAAGCTCCGAATCGTAAAAAGTTGTGGAGTATTAATTTTTTACTCCGACTTTCATTAAGTAAATTA
>CAKZYM010000316.1 GCA_937884685.1 uncultured Calothrix sp. | reverse complement strand
AGGAGTTAGGAGTTAAGAATTAAGAATTAAGAATTAAGAATTAAGAACTCAAAATATAGCTTTTATCTCCCCTCTCCTTAATAAGGAGAGGGGTTGGGGGTGAGGTTTTTAGATGTACCTCAATAGATTGGGAACGCTATATCAAAGCAGAGAATTTCGAGTGATGTTCTCTGCTTTTTGATGTCTATAAATAATTTCAGCACTTTATGCATTTACAATAGATTCATTTTCTTAAGTGAAGATTACAGCAAATGAATATACCTTTTTTCAAATATCGACTAGTGCTGCTAGTAAGTATGATAATAATTGTTCCTTTTGGTTATATAGTCAGGTTTTCTCAAGGATTAAACCCAGCATGGCTGCATGATGTGTTAGGAAGCATTGCTTATGAGATATTCTGGATATTATTATTTGCTTTTATATTACCCAAAGTTTCACCGTTACGGATAGCAATTGGAGTTTGCATTGCAACCTGTGCAATAGAATTTTTGCAATTGTGGAAAGCACCGTTTCTAGAAGCAGCTCGTAAAACCTTACCCGGTAGACTTGTTTTAGGAAATACTTTTATTTGGGCTGATTTCCCTGTCTATTTCATTGGTAGTTTTTTCGGATGGTTAAAAGTTAATTTTATCAAGTCAAAGGTCAATTAACTCCTGATTTATAACTCCTAACTCCTAATTATTTACCTAACTGTGTCCTCAATACCTTGCAAAATTATAGTTTACAATCCAAAATCCAAAATCTAAAATCTAAAATCGTAAGGGTTTAATTATGAGAAAACTGTATTTTTTACTTCCGGGGACAGATGGTAAATTCGCTTGTGGTGGTCTTTTTGCAGAATTAAAAACGCTGAATCTTGCTAAACAAATATGTGATGCTGAGGTCGTAACTTATCGTCAAAGAGAGAAAGATAAGCTTTTCTTAGATGATGTACTCCAAGAACAAAGTTCAAAGCAAAATTTAGAAAATATCATATTTGTAATTAGCTGGGGATTTGATATTGCAAAACTTGCTCCCCGGCTCAAGTCTTACAATGTTGTTTATCATGCTCATAGTGCTGGTTATGGTTTTAAACTCCCAGCGAGTATTCCGATTATTACCGTCAGTCGTAATACTTTAGGATATTGGGGACAATTATCACCTCACTCTTTAATTTATTATTTACCCAATCAAATTAGCGATGAATTTAATAATCAAAATTTGGAAAGAGATATTGATGTCTTAGTTTTAGCTAGAAAATCTTCTGAATATCTGATGCAGGATTTAGTTCCAGCATTAAAACAAAAGTGTAAATTAGAGTTAGTTGATTATTTTATTGAAGATATTGCAGCAATATTTAATCGGAGCAAAATTTATATTTATGATTCTGCCGAATACTGGGCACAACAACAGGTAACAGAAGGTTTTGGTTTGCAACCAATGGAAGCTGCTGCTTGCGGTTGTCGAGTTTTTTCTAGTCTTAATGGTGGACTTTCCGATTATTTAGACCCCGGATTTAATTGTTATAAGATTGCGGCTTATTCCAAAGAATATGACATGCAGCGTATTCTTAAAGTTCTTGATAACTGGTCGCCTTTAAGTTTACCTGAAACCTTTTTTCAAGAGTATCGCCGCGAGCATATTATCTCGCGCTTTCAAGTAATTTTAGATGAATTAAACGACTTCTTTGACCACAAACAAAATCATCCTTCAAATATTAAGCCTTTAACAAAAATGCGCCTCGCTAAATTATCAACAAAAACAACGTTAAAGAAGATAAAAAAGAAATTAGGATAATACATCAATCTCCGAAGATGTTTTTCTAATTAATTTAATAGTCAATCAGGCGGTTTTAACCGCCGGATGCTTTAATATTTACGGTAAGTGCGGTAGCGACAGACTCTACGGTTGCGCTTATAGTAACAGGTTCGACGGCGATAAACCCGAACGGGACGACGGTGACGACGACGGTAAACCCGACGATAGCGACGACGAGGACGACGACGATAAACCCGAACCCGACGACGATTACGACGATAGCGGCCAGCTACTAATTGTTCTCCTGCTGTATCTGTTTGTATCTCTGTTATTGTCTCCCGAGCAGTTTTTGACAATGCTGCATTAATAGGAGCAACTGGTAATATCGCTGAAGCTGCTACTAATCCTAAAGCTGCAAGTTTAATATTTTTAAACATGATACGTTAAACCTTTTTATAGTTATATCTACATAGAATGATATATAGCTGAGTTTACGGTTCACCAATAAGTTTTTGATTCGTGAGCTTTGTTTGCAAAACTTATCCTAGTAAAATCAAGCTATGAACTGCATTTTGAGTGTAAAAGACAACTAGTTAAGGCTTTAAATAAGTAACCCAATTATTTAAATTAAATAGGTTTGCATAAGTAAACCAAAGTATGTATCAGTGGTTCAAGACGCTGGCATTTCAGTAATAATACGTATAGAAGAAGTTTGAAATGGAATTAGAATATAATCGCAAATTAAAATCATCTTGTCTAAATGATATTTAAAATTAAGCTATTAATAGCAATTACTTTTATATTCTCTGTATTTGCTGTCTTATTTGCTGTAAATCAAGATTTTACAAAAGTAGAATTAAATGAAAAATCTAGTGAAAATTTTCAAGTAACTTCCGATAAAATATTAAACTCAAAATTGCAAAAAGCTTTAGATAAAGCAGTTAAACAAATGAAAATTCCTGGTGCAGTAATGTACATTTCGGGACAGGGAGAAGCCTGGGCTGGAGCATCTGGTTTTAGTAATTTAAAATCAAAAACTCCTATGAAGCCAAATGACAGACTTGGATTAGCAAGTACTAGTAAAACTTTTGTTGCAGTTGCGGTATTGCAGTTAGTTGAACAAGGTAAGTTAGATTTAGATAAAGGTATTAGCAATTATTTACCAGAAAAAGTAAGTACAAATATTCCTTATAGTGATGAAATTACGATTAGACAGTTGCTCAATCATACTAGCGGTGTAGTTGAATATTATGATGATAAGTTTCATAAATTAACTTACAACAGAAGCCGTTCTCAATTGTGGACTGCCACAGAAGCAATTGAGTTAATTTATAACAGACAACCAAAGGCTAAACCGGGAGAAGAATATCAATACTGCGATAGCAACTATATACTTTTAGAAATAATTGTTGAACAAACAACAGGAAAACCTCTTGCTGAAATTATACGCGAACAAATTTTAAATCCTTTAGGCTTAAAAAATACTTTTACCGAGTTACGAGAACCAAATTTTAAATCAAATGTTACTGGTTACAGTGATGGAAGTAAAGATGGAATTCTTTATAGTCATAAAGATTTAAACGAAGGAAATGGGCTTGGGGATGGAGGATTAATTGCAAGTGCATCCGATACCGCGAAATTTTTAAATGCATTACTAGCAAAAAAAACTTTACTGTCTCCTGAAATGCTCGAAGAAATGCTTAGTTCTGTTCCTGTCGAAGATGATAATGATTATGGTTTAGGAATAGGACATTTTCAAACGCGTTTTGGAAAAGCAATTGGTCATAGTGGTTGGTCTTACGGTTTTGTATCTTTAATGCTATATTTCCCAGATGAAGGTATTACTGCTGTTGTTTTAGTAAATAAGCATCAAAATGTTACTCAAAAAATACTGAAAAGGGTTTTGAAAATTTATTTAAAAGGTTAGTGCTGTGAGAGTTTAAAAGAAGGAAAATATGCCAACTGCGTGAATAAGAATAAAGATGTAAGAAGCCTTCATCAAAGCATAAACAAAAATATACAGCACTTTGCAAGTACATGAGGTACATTCTTTCTTTTGCTCCCTACTCGTTACTTGCTACTTACTACTTGCTACTTGCTACTTGCTACTTGCTACTTGCTATTAGGTGTACCTCACTTGGATGACATATAAATAACCCCCAGTCCCAGATGAATTAGGGAAAGGGGAGTAAAGCATTAAAACATTAGAAATTGAAAAACAAATCTAACTAAATGTACGCAAAATTAATAAACGTACTTCAATAAGCCAGTAAAGATATAAACACTAACTACAAGCAAGAGTAATGCAGCTATTTTCGTTACTCTTGTTTGAGATGTTGGTGCAATTGCTTCTCTTACCAAAATAGAAGCTGATGCACCGACCACGAAACTCAAACCCAAAACTAAATAAGGTAAATCACCAATAAAAGTTGAAATAGTCAGCATTATTAATGCCATACCCAGCATTATCAACTCTATAAATCTCGGTGGATTATACTGACTTGCTAAAAACAGGGTATGTATCCAGGAGTAGCAGGTTCTGATCATGATTGGTATGTAGGTGGGAAGTGGGGGGAGACATCCAAAAAGTAGCGAGTAGCAAGTAATAAGTAGTAAGTAATTCGTTCAGCGTGGGAAAGGTTGAGCGGTACAGATAATGATACAAATATTGTTGGTAATTTACTTGCTACTTTCTACTTTCTACTTTCTACTCTTAATTCCTTCTCGCTCCGACTTTCTCGACCGTTCCGTTGGTATTGGCTGCGTCTTCTGGAAGTTCCACTCCGAAGATGCGAGAGAAGGTTTTTTCGACCTTGTAGCCGGTGTCGATGGATTCTAATGGGTCTTTTCGCAGTCTGTGACGCAAGCAAAGTGAAATCACGCGGCGAATGTCGTCTATAGTTACTTCGTTGCGTCCTTCAAATGCGGTTAAGGCTTTAGCTGCACGATTGGTTACGATGTCACCCCGTAAACCATCTACATCTAATTCGGAACAAACTTCGGAAATTTTAACCCGATGCTCGTATTCCATGTTCACCGAAGGTAGAAGTTCTTGAGCTTCGACAATACGCTGCTGTAGTTCTTGCTGCTGTTCTTGGTATTTTTCAAGAAATTCTGGAGGATTTTGGTCAAATTCTGACCTTTGTTCCACAATTTGTACTCTTAATGCTGCTTCCCTCACGGTGCGAATTTCGGCATGCATTCCGAATCTGTCAAGTAGCTGGGGTCGTAATTCTCCTTCTTCTGGGTTTCCCGAGCCAACCAAAACGAAACGAGCAGGGTGACGAATCGAAATTCCTTCACGTTCGACGGTGTTCCAACCGCTAGCGGCTGAATCCAGCAGTACGTCTACTAAGTGGTCGTCGAGTAAGTTAACTTCGTCAACATAAAGAATACCCCGGTTAGCCTTAGCCAAAAGTCCCGGTTCAAAAGCTTTCACACCTTCCGATAAAGCTTTTTCAATATCTATAGTGCCGCAAACTCGGTCTTCTGTAGCTCCCAAAGGTAAATCCACCATTGGTACTTTCATTTGCGTTACGGGAATATCTTCACCAAGTTCAAGCTTTTTACGAGCTTCATCACCCATAATATCGGGGTCGCTGGGATGAGAATTGAAGGGGTCATCGGCAACTACGGCAACTTCTGGAAGTAAATCAGCTAGCGCTCGGATAGTGGTTGATTTCCCAGTTCCACGGTCTCCCATTATCATTACACCGCCGACCTTGGGGTCAATCACATTTAAAATAAGGGCCAGCTTCATTTCCTCCTGACCCACAATGGCGGTAAAAGGAAATACTACACGCCGCGCACTAGCAGTTTTTTGATTAGTAGGACTCACCTATAAATTTCCTTTATATATTTATTTCACTTATTACCGTTTTAATTGTGCCATATGAGGGAATTCGGGGATAGGGGGTGAGGGGGAGTTAGAAATAGCGAGTAGTAAGTAGTAAGTAGTAAGTTAGGAGTTAAAGCTTTTGTAGTGGGAGCATCTTGCTCCCTTATGTTTTTTCAAGACCGTCTAATTATCAGTTATCAACTACCAATTAACAATTACCAATTTCTAATTTGTAGCTTAGTGGTAAGTTAGTTTATAAAAGTATATTTAATCACTTAACACTTGTTTAAGTAGGACTATACCATTGTTAAACAGTGGTTATTTAATACTTCATAGCTAAGTATTTTTTTCTAGCCAAGTACTTTTGAAGGAGTCGCGATTTAATTCAAAATTCATCGGTAGATTAAGGGGATATTAGAAAATACGGGTTTGAGGTTATGACGATAAATTTACGAAAGTTTTTTCAAGCTACGAATCCTAGCAAAACTCTGGTTATCGAGAATGCTGAGGATGAAAAGTATTACATTGATTTCTCTTCGGTCAGGGGTGGGAAGATTATTCAAGAACTGCGGGATAATATTACTTTTTTCTCACCGGAGGAGCCTACTTGTGTTTTATTTACTGGACATATTGGGTGTGGTAAATCTACTGAGTTGTTGCGGTTAAAGACTGAATTGGAAGGAGAGGGCTTTTATGTGGTCTATTTTGAGTCTAGTGAAGATATGGAAATGGCTGATGTTGATATTGGCGATTTTCTATTAAGTGTCGCTCGTCGGGTTAGTCAGAGTCTGGATAATATGAGTTTGGATGAACCCAGTCTGTTAAAAGAATTATTACAGGGTGCTTGGGGGGTTCTTAATGCCGAGATTGTGGGGATGAAGGCTAAACTTCCGGGTGTGGGTGATGTTGGGGTTAGTTCCGATGGGGACAAGTTTTCTTTGGCTTTTGGGATTGGAGAAATTACTGCAAAGACTAAGGATGATGCAACTTTAAGAGGTAGACTTAATCAGTATTTGGGTCCTCAAAAAACTAAGTTGTTAGAGGCTATTAATTCTGAGCTACTCGAACCTGCTGTAGAAAAGTTAAAGCAGCAGGGTAAGAAGGGATTGGTTGTGATAGTGGATAATCTCGATAGGGTAGATTCTCGCGCTAAATCTTGGGGAAGACCGCAGCAAGAGTATCTATTTATCGACCAGAGCGAGTATTTAACGAAGTTACAGTGTCATGTTGTTTACACAATGCCTTTGGCGGTAAAGTTCTCAAATGACTATGGAAATTTGACTCAACGATTTCCAGAAGATCCAAAAGTGTTACCGATGGTATCGGTAAAGTTACCAAATGGGAATATTTTTGAATCGGGAATGGTGTTGTTACGACAAATGGTCTTAGCCAGAGCTTTCCCTGATTTGAATCCCCAAGAGCGTCTGAATAAAATTACTGAAGTTTTCGACGACCTAAAAAGTCTAGATAGATTATGTCAAGTGAGTGGGGGACACGTGCGGGATTTGCTCCGGTTATTGAATAACTGGATTCAGAAAGAAAGAAAACTTCCTTTATCTCGCGACACTTTAGAAGCTTTGATTCGCTACCGTCGTAATGAAATGACTATGCAAATTTCCGATGATGAATGGGAATTGTTGCGTGAGGTTAAGAAACGGAAGAAAGTCAGAGGAGATTTGGAGTATCAAACATTAGTTCACAGTCGTTTGGTGTTTGAATATCGCGATGCTGGTGGAGAATCTTGGTTTGATATTAATCCGATTTTGGACGGGTCTAGTGAGTTGGAAGAGTGAAAGGAGTAAGGAGTAAGTAGCAAGTAGTAAGTAGCAAGTAGCAAGTAGTAAGTAGCAAGTTATGAGTGAAGAATTACAGGATAAGAATAATCGAGAAAATAACGAGTTAGATAAAATAGATATTTCTAC
>CAKZYM010000315.1 GCA_937884685.1 uncultured Calothrix sp. | reverse complement strand
GCATACGAGATCGGGACGGGTGACTGGAGTTCAAGACGTGTGCTCTTCCGATCTAAAGCCTGTAGCTGAAACTATAGCTGTAGCGGTAAAAGAAGAAACAGCAGTAAAACCTGTTGCTATGGCTGTTCCTAATCCTGAAGGTGCCAAGCTGTTTTCGCAAAATTGTGCGGCTTGTCATGCAGGTGGAAGAAACTTGGTTAATGCAATGAAAACTTTGAAAAAAGAAGCTCTTGTAAAATACGATATGTATTCTAAAGGAGCAATTGCTTACCAAGTAACAAATGGTAAAAATGCAATGCCAGCTTTTGGCAACCGTTTATCTTCTGAAAAGATTGAATATCTTGCTAATTATGTTTTAGCTCAAGCTGATAAAGGTTGGTAAAGCTTTGACTTGAATATTTTAATAAAGAGTTAGAAAATTTAGTGGTTAATAGCTGTTTTTTTTGTATTAATAACTACGAAAAAAATAACTATTAACCACTAATTATGTATTAGCGAGCTTCTCCAATCCACTATCTTTTATTAATATGAATAAGTTTTACCAAGTCTTCGGTATTTTGGTTATGGTTATTGTACTGATGCTATTTTCCTTTCCAAATCAGGCTTTGGCGTTAGATGCGGGTAGCTCGAAAGAATTATTTAAACTTGGTATTACTCATTTAGAAAGTAATAAATATATTGCTGCTATTGAGAATTTTTCTCAAGCTATTGAGATTAATCCTAATTACGCTAAAGCTTACTATAATCGCTGTTTGGCTTATCTACATTCATCAGATTACCAGCATGCGATAACAGATTGCAATACAGCAATTGAGCAGAATCCTCAGTTGTTTGAAGCTTATTTAAATCGGGGCATAGCGTATTATAATTTACAACTATCTGATGCTGCTATCGCAGATTTTAATTATTTTCTCGCGACTTTTCCTAAAGATTATCGAGCTTACTATGACAGGGGCTTGGCATATTTTGACCAACAAAAATATCCGCAATCAATTGCTGACTATAACAAAGCATTAGAACTAATACCTTATAGCATTAGCGCCTATGCTGCAAAAATATACAACAATAGAGGCATCAGTTATGCACAACTAAAAGAGTTTAACTTAGCTACGAGTGATTTTTCTCAAGCAATTTCTTTGGATGCTGAGAATGAAATTTTTTACTGCAATCGAGGTAATGCTTTTCGTCAGTTAGAAAAATATCCAGAAGCAATTACCGACTTTACTGAATCTATTCGACTTAATCGCAAACAAGGTTCGGCTTACGTTGGCAGAGGTTTTGCTTTTTATAAAAGCGGTAAACAACAAGAAGCACATGAAGATTTTCTTCAAGCTGCTGAATACTTCCGCAATCAAGGAAACATGAAAAAATTTCATCAGCTTCTCTATGTAATTAAGATACTACGTCATAATTTTCCTTTTTTATCTAAAGCTTTACTAGTGTAATCAAATAAATAGGGAGATATTTTTTCAACATCTACGCTCCCTATTGCCCATACCCCATCCTTGTTGGTGCAAAATGTCAGTATTTCATGACTTTAATAGGATTAATTTACCATTTTTTATGTAAATAATACGGTTATTCAAAGTAGTCTAAAAAACTCTTACCTTTCAAAAATAGTATTAGCAATAGAGATGTTCATTAATAACTATAACTAAGTAATATTGACAGTTAGCATGTCTAAATAAACTGTTAAATAAAGTACAAAATGACAATCTAAGTAAGCTTAATTGCCCTTGATTATGGTTAAATATGATATTTATTTTTATGTATATATTTATTTTGGGCACTAATTCATATTAATTACATCTATATACTTAGCAGTGAGTTTTTTTGCCTAATGCTTTCGGATTATATTATTAATTTTGTTCTGATTAAATGTTGAATGCAAGTATAAAAGAGATTAAAATGCACTTTTTTTTTATAAATTCAAGATATATTGTGACAGATTTTGTAGTGGGTAACAGGAATTACAGTTCTATAATTTGATTGCAGATTACAATTGCACAAATACCGATAAGTTCATATATCAAATTGAAAGCGAGGGGATATTCATAAACTGAAATATCCCTACAGGTTATTATTTGTATTTGAATTTAAAAAGTAAAAGTTATTCTAACCATAGAGAAAAATGTTTGATTTGTATCCGCGCTCGCATCTACACACTTTTATAAGATCGCCAGGTAGTTATTTCTATTGTTGACAAAATAATTTTTTTTTAAGTATAAGTACGCAGTTTTCCGGAAGAACTGTAGGAAACTCTGTGTAAAGAAAATATGGGTATTAGTAAAATGAAATACCATGAATGATATTGGATTGCTGATAACGAGCGCCCTTGCAACGGGACATCCATCTGTGCCCTATTTATTTAATGAAACAGCAGTTGAGCTTAATTTAAGTGTTAAAGAATCAAATCTTATTCAATCAACTGGTTTAGCTACCCCTGCTCGTGTTACACCACCAGAATTTATTGGGCCGAGTGGTATTCAGATAGCTAATCGTGCTTTTTCTCAAAAGAATGAAGATGTACTGCAAAAAATCCGAAATCGAATAGACTTACTTGATTGTTGTCGATTCAGTAACAGAGTAATTTCTGCGACCGATAAGCCAATCATCATAGAAAGTCCATCGATAGATACTTCATCCTTAAAAACAAGGAAGATTATATTACCTTCTTCGACTTCTGAGCCTAATTTGATAAACGCTATCGAAAATGCTACCTACGATACTCCTCAATTGCAAAAGACTTTTGCTGGAGCTAGTAGATTAAGACGAACTAATTCAGTTCAGTTTTTTAGCCGCAACACTCAGACTTTGCCAAATTTGAGGTTTGGGACTTCCGGTTTATCGGTGAGAATACTACAGCGACTGTTGTTAGCCAATGGTTATCCTATTAGGGTTGATGGAAATTTTGGCGCTCTTACAGAAACCGCTGTCAAAGCTTTCCAGAGTAACCGGAATTTGGCTATAGATGGTGTAGTTGGACAAAGGACTTGGAGCGAATTGACAAGGGAATAACAATGTAGAGGAAAATACTTTGAATCATACCCCAAAAAATATTTTCACACAGGTGCTTTATAATACATTTGACCTAAGAGTTTGTCCGGATGTAAACTTATGGTGCTGTCATAAGTAGTGTAGGTATTAGGAGGTCAAGTAGATGACCGTACTGGGTTTGCTAGTGGCAAGCTTTGTAACGCAGGGGCAACCGTTTCTGCCTACATTTCCGATGTTAGTTTTTCAACCGGAGAAAGTTCAGCAACGCTTATTTGACCATCAGCGCTTGTCAACTTTTGTCGTTCGTATTGGCAGTCAGTCCAATTTATCTTCTACTAATATAAGGTATCAAAAAATACTTTTCAAGCTCTCGGATAAAATTTCTCGTGATGGTTCTCGTGATTCAGTCCGGAAGCATCAGAGAAAAGTTGCTTTTAAGCCTGTATTAAAAGATTTATCTATAAATGCTAAGCCTTTTGTAAATAAAAGCTTGCCATTTAATTCTGAGAAAGAATGGGATACCCCACAAATACCTCTATATCAGGCAGAAGAGCGTTTACTAGCGCAATATTTCCAAGGTAGGCAACTACCAACTTTGCGTTACGGTAACTCTGGTAATGCGGTGCGGGTATTACAAACGCTGTTAACATACAATCGTTACGGCGTAGGTATAAATGGAAGATTTGATGTATGGACAGAAGCTGCGGTAAAAGCTTTTCAAGCAAATCGACGATTGGCTGCAGATGGAATAGTTGGATCTAGGACTTGGCAAGCATTAACAAACTACAGACATTATCAATCAAAAAGAGACCCGATGGAAATTCCCATGTTTGGGAATCAGCCACTTTATCCTTGGCAAGGAAGCTTTCGAGGAAATTTCGCTGATTCATCTGTAAGTATTTAGACTATATATTTAGCGATATCGATGTTCTTCGAGTTGCTGTTGCGCTCTTAGTCCATACATTAAGTCAAACAATGATTCCGGCAGAGCGCAGCAAGTCTTCTCTTTGTTTTGAGATATAAAGTTCCAGAAGCCATAAATTCACGCTAAAGTAAGCAATTTATTAACGTGAATTTTCCAAGTGTAAATACTATAAACTCTATCTATACCGTTTTGAGAAGTTTCATCTCAATAGTAGGGATTATGAACGCATTTAGCATCGAAATCTAGTATTATGCTGGCTGTTTATTCTAAGTTTGTCGGATTAATATAAAAACCATTTGCTGTATTCTGAATAATTTCTAAAAAACGCTAAATTGAGTTCCAAAAGTAGGAATTTCTGAAATCATAGATTATAAAATACTACCTTGAGTTGATGTTCCTATAGTTGATACAGAGTTGAGAGGAGTGAGGGTAAAGGATATTTTGCTGCTAGCGAAATTTAAGGTCAATTTGGAAATATTATCTATTTGGGTAGTACGCAATATACAGACATAAGGATTTCGCGTCTCTAAGCAATTAACGGGAAAACCCAATAAAATTCTTGATGAAATTTACTTTTCTGGTGTAGCACCACCTAGCTTGATTAAAAATGCAATACCTAAACTGACCAGAAGAATCAACACCGTACTCAAAGCAGAACCGAAACCCCAATTTTGAGCAGCACCAAGGAACTGATTGTAAATTAATCGAGCTGCTGTCATACTAGCTGCACCACCAAGTAATTCCGGGTTAACATAATCTCCCAAACCCGTTATAAATACCAGCATAGAAGCAGCAGCAATACCTGGAAAAACTTGAGGTACAGTGACTTTCCAGAATACCTGAATTGAGTTAGCTCCCAAATCCGATGCTGCTTCGAGTAACCGTTTATCTAATTTTTCTAAGGAAGCATATAAAATCAAAACCATATAAGGTAGCAAACTGTAGCTCATACCAATTAACACAGCTTTAGTGCTATTGAGTAAATCTAAAGCCGGTAAATTGAAATAAGCTAATACAGTATTAAGTAAACCTGTAGGGCGTAAAATTGTAATCCAAGCATAAGAACGGAGTAACGAAGAAGTCCACAAAGGTAAAATAAAAGCCAATAACAATAGATTTCTAAAGCGTTTTGGTGCCATCCGTGCAATCCAAAATGCGACGGGAAAACCTAATAATAAACAAATACCTGTAGTAGCTAAAGCCAAAAGTAAAGAACGTCTAATTACCTGTAAATAAAGAGGGTCAAATATACGCAGGTAATTTTCAAAACCATCAGGATTTACAATATCTCCTGGTTTGATTCCTGAGACAAAACTCAATTGAATAATTATCAGCGTTGGTAATACTAACAGCAGCAACAGCCAAATTGCAGCAGGTGCAAGCAATACTAAAGCTTGAAACCAG
>CAKZYM010000314.1 GCA_937884685.1 uncultured Calothrix sp. | reverse complement strand
TTCTCCCAGTGGAATTGCTGCATCTAATTTTAGTTCTGGTGAATCAGGTAATATTTATATTTCTGCATCAAATCTAGCTCTTACGCAAGGTGGTACAATCAATGCTAGTAATTTTGGACAGGGAGATAGTGGAAATTTAGACATAAACGTTTCGGGTACAATAAAACTTGTAGATGCAGATCCACAAACTTTATCTCCTGCTAACATAGGTTCAACTGTATTTCGACAAGGTAACGGTGGTTCTTTAAGTTTAAATACATCTAAGCTAATTGTAGAAGATGGCGCAACTGTTAATACTGCATCTCTTAATAGTGGTAATGGTGGCAAAATTACTATTAATGCTTCAGAATCTATAGAAGTTAAGGGTATTAGCTCAAACAGTCCAATAGCAAGTGGTATTGGTGCATCAGTTCCAATTTTACCTGTAGCTTTTCGCCAAAGTTTTGGACTTCCCGATAAACCCAGTGGAATTGCTGGGAATGTAACTATCAATACTCCTAAATTTCAGATAAGCAACAGGGGAGTAGTTGCTGTCGATAATCAAGGAGTGAAAGATGGGGGAAATTTAATTGTAAATACGGATTCCTTACGAATTGATAACAGGGGTATATTAGTAGCTGGTACAGTATCTGGAGAAGGTGGAAATATTTTCTTAAATATAAAATCTGACTTAATATTACAAAAAAACAGCATTATAAATGCTAGGTCATCAGGAACGGGTAATGGTGGTAATATTACGATTGATTCTCCCATTATCGCAGGTTTTGAAAACAGCGATATCGTAGCCAGTGCGGTAAAAGGGAACGGTGGCAATATCAATATAAAAACTCAAGGTCTTTTTGGTTTACAATTCCGCGAGCAATTGACTAATGAAAGCGATATTAATGCAAGTTCTCAGTTTGGTTTAAGCGGAGAAGTAGTATTACAACAGCTTGACTTTAATCCTGTTAATAATTTAATTAAATTACCATCTAATTTTGAAAGTACCACTAAACTAAAAGCTGGATGTACGGCTTCTACAGGACAGAGATTTATTGTATCGGGAAGGGGTGGATTACCACAAAACCCCAGTAACTTGTTTAATGGAATTCAAGTTTTAATTCAGTTATTTGATTTAACTCCTGAAGAAAAAATATCATCTAATAGTTCATTTGAAAATAATAATGCTAACTACGATAACCAACAAAAATCAATCATAGAAGCAACTGGTTTTAGTCGCAATAAAAATGGAGAAATAGAGCTGGTTGCTCTATTTCCTACACGGGGGAAAACAAAACAATTATCTGAATGTAGCGGAGCTAATACGTAATAACACTTTAAAACTGAGAAAATAAAACCGATGAATTTTTGATAGTCCTTTAAAGAGAGCGATAAATCCCTTACTACGAACTTTAATAATTAATGGAACTGCAAGAACAAATTTAATACTTTTAACCTTATACCTTTAACCCCACAAAAAAAGAGGTCGTCTCTGACCTCTTCAAAACTCCCTAAATAAATTATTTTTTTGGTTTATTTATGGTTTATTTTTGATTAATTAATTAAAATTAATATCTACTTTAAGCCGGTATTCATACCTTGCTTTCCGGTAGCTAATTCTACTTTAACAATTTGTCCGCCCATTTTTTGAATGCGTTGCTGTTCGCGGAACCAGTTTTCGTAAGGAACTAGTTTTGTGAAATAGGTATTTTGTAATTCGCGTTGGGTACGAATTCTTGTTTGGCTGGGAACGCAAGCAGTAACTTTAAACATCCGCATGGGATTAAATCTCCTTATGGTAGTAACTGGGTATTTTTTTATTTAGAAGAATTCCAGAAACAGCTAAATTCTGAATTTCTTTATTAATTATTTCAAAAAAGCAAATCTTTATTTGATTATTGCGAGGCTGGAAATCAATCATCAATACTAGACAGCTAACACATATGCCTTCAAGTTTGAACCAAGTTTGAATCAAATTTTGAAAAAATAAGCAATCAGACTTTCTAGCACTCAAAATTGATTCCCAGACCTTCATCATTAGTCATGCTCAAACTAATTCAAGAAATAATTCAAGATTTAACTTAAGCAATTCTAAAAATGCTACTAGCTTAAGCCAGAGCAAATGTAGTCGAAGTATACGCCCATTTCTTTACCAGCGTCGGGACCAACCAAGCTAGCGGTTACTTCTTTCATGGACTGAATAGCTTGTACGGTAGCACCAACAGGTACACCCAAAGAATTGTAGGTTTCTTTCAAACCGTTCAATACGCGCTCATCCAAAATGGAAGGGTCGCCAGCTAACATAGCGTAGGTGGAGTAACGTAGGTAGTAGTCCAAATCGCGGATACAAGCAGCGTAACGGCGAGTGGTGTACATGTTACCACCGGGACGGGTGATATCAGAGTACAACAAGGACTTAGCAACAGCTTCCTTAACGATTGCAGCAGCGTTAGCAGCAATGGTGGTAGCAGCACGTACTCTCAATTCACCAGTCTGGAAATAGCCTTTTAGCTTTTCCATAGCACCGGTATCGAGGTACTTACCTTGAACGTCCGAAGAATTAATGACAGAAGTAATTGCGTCTTGCATTTTATTATTTCCTTATTTCCAACTGTTTTACAAGGAGATGTTATAGGGTTTCGATAGTTTTCTGATAACTAGCCCTACTGCATCGCACCTACTAAATAGTCAAAGTAAGAACCAGCTTCGCCGGAGTCTTCAGCAGACATCATACCGGTAGCAACGTTCTTCATAGCGCGAACGCCTTCAGCAACTGCATCGATGGGAGTTCCCAAGGACTTGTACATTTCGCGAACGCCTACGATACCGATTTCTTCGATGGGTGTTACATCACCAGCAACGATTCCATAGGTAACCAAACGTAGATAGTAATCCATGTCGCGCAAGCAGGTAGCGGTCATTTCTTGACCGTAAGCATTACCACCAGGAGATACAACGTCAGGACGCTTTTGGAACAACTGGTCGCCAGCTTGCTTAACGATGCGCTCGCGGTTTTCGGTTAGGGTTTGAGCAATCCGTAGACGCTTCTCACCACCGGTAACAAAACCTTTAATTCTATCTAATTCGCCAGGGCTGAGGTAACGAGCCTCTGCATCAGCATTAACAATGGACTTTGTGACGATACTCATAAAAGGATTCCTCCAATACGAATGAAATAATCGCTTATTTCAAAGCGGTGTTTTAAAAAACGATAACTGAGCTTTCTTACTTCAGAACATCAAGTACATTCCGAGCCTATTTGAGTAAACACCAGTACCAAACTTGGAAACTCAATTATCTACAGAAAACATTCTCCGATATTTTGTTGAGTATTTATAACTCTTTTTAACAGTTCGTAACATTTATTTTCATGTTCGCCGATTTTGGTAATGGGTAATTGGTAGTTGGTAACTTCTTGTTCCTTGTCTCCGGCAAGGAATACAGTATTGGAGGCTCTGCCTCTAGTCTATATAAGAGGCAGAGCCTCTTGAGATGGCATTCCAAGCCAGAGACTTGGAACGAGCTACCCATTACCCATTACCCATTACCCGTTACCTATCGCCATAACGTCCGGTGAGTACGGCAGGAGATAGGCTAGACCACGATTGCTTCACTAAGTCAGCAGCGGCTTTGACGCTACCGATGTAGTTACCTGCTGGTAAGGATGGGAAGCGTGGGTAAGGTACTACATCTTCGCCGAAGAATCTGGAATACTCTTCGCTACCTACCATTGTTTCTACAGCAGCTTTTAAGCCATCGTCAGCTAACAGTTTGTTGTACTGACGAATTTCGGCTTGGGTAGCTGGTGCGCGTCCCAAGATGTGACGGAATAGGAATTCAATCACTTTGGTGTTGGGATACGGCGTATAGAAGCGCTTGCGGTAAACTTCGGAGCTAGCTAAAGCACGAATGTGTTCGCGGACGGAAATTTCACCGTTTCTTAGCTTACTATCCAAGTCGGGACGACGGAAGTATGAAGGAACTTGACCGCTAAATACATCCATCACCTGAATGTAAATTGCATCAATTACCTGCTGCTTCTCGGCTTGGTTAGCCATAGTAGTCATGCGGTAAACCTTCGCTGGCTTGCGACGACTTGTTCCTACACCAACTTCTACTGACTGTCCTCTACCATCGTTGAAGGAGCGTCCCAACTGAATAAACAATGGCTTGCTCTTATCAATTTCGCGAGCCTTAGCTGCCATATCTGCGATTGCTTTACCCATCAATGGCATTTGAGCAACCTGCATCTTGGATTTAACCGGCTCGAAGCTAGGAACAACAATGTCCTTGGTTTGCTTGGTGAGTCGGTTGTACAAGGTCTGGCTGTTGGGGAAGTTAGCAGCCGGCAAGGTTTGGTAGAGGTTGTAAGGTACGGTGTCCTCACCAAATTCTCTTGTGTAATCTTCGCTGTTAACCATCGCGCCGATGAAAGCACGCAAACCTTGAGTCGCTAGTATTTGATTATACTTACGTAATTCTTTCTGGTCTAAAGGAGCGCGTCCCAAGAAGTGCTTGGTTCCTAGCTCGATTACCTTGGTGTTGGGATAAGGAGTGTAGAATTCTTTGAGGTATAGACTAGAACAACCTAATCCTTCGATGAATTCTTTAACGTTGATTTCACTATTACCCAATCTGCTTTCTAAGTTCTTGAATTCGCTAGAAGAAGCAATGTATGGCTCAATATCGCGCTCGAAAATTTGACGGTAAGCAGCTCTGATGAGACTTTCTACAGCGACTTTATTCTTGGTATTTGCTACCAACTTAAAGATTTTACGCTGTTCGCGCTGCTTGCTAACACCTTGGTTAATTCGAGACTGGATATCTGGTTCGGTGCGATTTTGAGCAACGCTACCGAGTTCGACAAACATTGGTGTTTCTTCTTTCTGAACTTGAGTACCAACATCTTCGCGGATGCTTCCGGTACGCAGTTGACGTAAAGCTACACCTTGAGGAGTCAAATAACGCTCGTAAGGAACGGTATCTTCACCAAAAGCTTCGACATATTCGGGGCTATCAATAAAAGCATCAACTAATGCGTAGAAACCTTTTTTGGCACAAATATCGAAGTACTTGTTATTTTCCTGACGACCGTAGGTAGGACGACCCAACAAGCGACGATGAATGTATTCTACCGCTTTACAAACGTAGAGCGATGTCCAGTACATTTTGCGGAATAAATCCGACTT
>CAKZYM010000313.1 GCA_937884685.1 uncultured Calothrix sp. | reverse complement strand
TATGACTTAATTTTACGGGAAATTATAATGACGCAGGCTAAAATCGGAGTTATCGGTGGCAGCGGTTTATACAAGATGGATGCGCTGAAGGATATTGAAGAAATTGAATTGGAAACACCTTTTGGTAAACCTTCCGATACTTTAATTGTAGGTAAATTAGAAGATACGACCGTTGCTTTTTTACCGAGACATAACCGCAATCATACTTTATTACCTTCCGAGTTACCGTTTCGCGCTAATATCTACGCTATGAAAAAGCTGGGTGTGGAGTATATTATCTCAGCTTCTGCGGTAGGTTCTTTAAAGGAAGAAGTTAAACCGCTGGATATGGTTGTACCAGACCAGTTTATTGATAGAACCAAAAGTCGAGCTTCTACGTTTTTTGGTGAGGGAATCATTGCTCATATTGCTTTCGGAGACCCTATTTGCAATAATTTAGCCCAGATTTTGGCAGATGCTATTGATTCGCTCAATCTCCCAGATGTTACTTTAAATCGTGGTGGAACTTATGTCTGTATGGAGGGGCCTGCTT
Source organism: uncultured Calothrix sp. (assembly GCA_937884685.1). GTDB lineage: Bacteria > Cyanobacteriota > Cyanobacteriia > Cyanobacteriales > Nostocaceae > Rivularia. Next base: position 4,638 of record CAKZYM010000313.1, on the reverse strand, counting down.
TTTCTACTAAAGCAGAATCTAACCTTTATCGGAGTTGGGGTGCTACGGTTATCGGAATGACTAATTTAACGGAAGCGAAGTTAGCGAGAGAAGCGGAGATTGCTTATACAACTTTGGCTTTAGTAACGGATTACGATTGCTGGCATCCGGAGCATGATAGTGTAACTGTAGAAATGGTGGTTGGTAATCTGCAAAAAAATGCCGTTAATGCTCAAAAGGTAATTCAAGAAACGGTAAAACGGATAAGTCAAAATCCACCGGAAAGCGAAGCACATTCAGCTTTGAAAAATGCACTTTTCACACCTTTAGATAAAGCACCAGCTAAGACAGTGGAAAGATTAAAAGTAATATTACAAAAGTATTTGAAATAGGTAATAGGTAATTGGTAATAGGTAATAGGGGAACAAGAAAAATTATTTAACCTCTTACCTCTTATCTTTTACCTCTGACTTTTGAATTTTTACCTTTTACCTTTTACCTCTTATCTTTTACCTTTATTAAATATATTCCTCAATCAACTTTTTAAACTCTTCTGAATCTCTGACTACCTCCCAATATTTATCCATTTTTGCATTTTGACGCATTTTTTCGGAATTTAATTCAATCGCTTTGCTTAAATTTTCTAATGATTTACTATTGTCATACTTTCGCAAATAACAAGTAGCTTTACGATACCAGACCCAATGAAATTCTGAATTAATCTCTAAAGACTTATTATAAACTGCGATTGCTTCATCATACCGCTGTAATTCTCTTAATGTATTGGCTTTACTGTACCAAGCGATATATTTATCAATCAGGAAATAAAATAAGTACGTACAAACAAAATAATAGCGACCGTTGTAACAGCCGCTATATCTGTAGTATATCTATATTGATTGTTTTTCTGAGTTCTATTGAATACCTCTAATTAAAAATATTCCCCAATCAAACTACCTGAAATAGAAAGTTAAAACTCGCCCAATGATTAACATTCCACATCCAATAATCAGCAGAAGAATTTTGTGTTTCATCTTTTGTAATGCTGGCTTGATTTAAATCTTCTAAAAGCGAAGAAGCAACTTCTAAAGGATTTAATAAAGGTGAAATTCGGTGAGTTTCTCTTGAGGAATGTTTTCCTTCTTCTAATGCTACTAAGGTTTTAGTAAAAGGTGAGGTACTCAGAATTATCTGGGTTTCACACCAAAAATCTGGCCCCGACATCACCCATTCAGAACCAGCAGTTGTTTTCGGTATTCTTAACGTCTCTCCTGGGGAAATAATTACTTGTTGAAGTTCGGGTTTGCTGGAATTTTCTTCTGCTTCTTCATCTTTATACCAAGGGTAAAGAGCAATTGGATTATTACTGTTATTTAATCCCAGCAGCATGATATACAGCGGTCTATCCCCAGTATTTTCTACTCGGTAAACCATTTTGCTACCTGTAGATACTGTGGGAATTCCTGGGGAAGAAACATTCTCTACTGTTTTAGTAGACGTTTCCATACCTAAAGTTGGGTTTGTTTGACGCTGTATTAAAGTACGGGGTAATTTCTTATTGATTACTTCTAAAGTTACTTTGACCCTCAAACCGGAAGAAGTTTCGTTTTGAGTCAGTTTCCATAATTTAGCTGCTAAGAGAGTTTTAAGCTTGGGAGCTAAACGATAAACCGCAACCTTCAATGCTTCTCCTTCTTCTCCTAGAGTGTCGGGAATTAACTCACCTCCCAAGGTAAATAAGCCATAACGACTTGAGGAGGACATAGCCATTGCATTGTTCACTTCCGTATCGGGGACTTCCGTTTCTGGTAGCTTCCCAAATAAATAATCTGCTGGTTGTTCTCCCGCTATTACGCTACTTACACGGTTAATAGAAGCAAAAGCACTTGTAGCGTCAACTCTCTCGATTCTTTCTAAACTAACGTCATCAAGAGCAATTGTTAAATTGATATCGTTGGGTAAAACTCTTACCCTCTCCCTAACCATCTGTCCGATTTCGGGGGTTATTTGCTGGTTCTTTACTTGCTTTAATGTCGCTTTTGCTTTCAAACCATTGCGACTGCGTAGTACTAACGGTGTAGTGGAAGGTGATTCTGCTGAATAAAAAGTAAATCGGGAATTGACTTCATAATATTCCAGCACGTGGGGTGGTATTCCTCCCAACCACAAATGAACGGTTTTACCATCATCTTCTACATCTGTGACGGTTCCTTCTGCTCCTGCAATTGGCTTTGGTAAAACATTAGCAGCAATCAAAGCTTTAGTTTGATTACTCTTTTTGAGTAAAACTGGTTCTTGCTTATTACCCAAAGACAGCATAGAACTGCCAACACGAGATAAATTTATTTGAATTTTTTTTGCTGCTGTAGTTTCCCAAAGATATTGGGTTAAAGCGTAGGTAAATAACCCAGCACTAAAATCGGAAAATACAATTTCTTTAGCTACATCTTTCGAGCTAGAGCTTGATGCAAGTAACACGCTCAACTTGTCGGGAGCAGTTTTCTTTGTTAGCTGCTTTTGAAACTCGATTTCTTCAGCTAAAAACAGTCCTTCTGAAGGAGCTTTCCAACAACGGTATCTTAATCCCGCAGGTTGCGAAATGCTGGGTCTGTAATAACTAGTGTCTAATATTGCCGTTGCTCGCTCCGTAGCCAAGGACTGCAACATCAGTAATAAAGTGTCTTCTAATAAATAATTCGCAATTGTTTCTGAATTGTCTATAGCTTCGCTTCCATCGATAGGAATTAAAGCATTTTCCATTCCACCGAGTATATTCTTACTTTTTATCCGACTACCATAACCGCTGAAATGGAAGATAACCACATCACCAGGTTTAGCTTGATTTATAAGATGTTCTACAAATGCATTTTCAATACCTTCTCTAGTCGCTTGCTTGTTTGTCAAAGACAGAATATCTGACGGTTGGAAGCCAAAGCGATGAATCAAAAGTTCTCTTTGCAATTCCACATCCGTCAGACAACCTTTAAGTGCTGGAATTTGCGGATATTGATTAATACCTACTAATAACGCCAACTTGCGCGGAGTCGTATCGGCTAGGGCCTGTTGCAGACCGCTACCCTTCCTCCACCATGATGACTCGGTAACTCCCATTACCGCCAAAATCGAGCCAATTCGTTGTAAAAAGATTCGCCGCTTCATAAGTTAACCCCTCAACCCTCAACTCCTCAGCTATCAGATTAAAGGGCTGAATTCGATTATGTAAAGCTATAGCTTATACGGTTTTAAGAGCAAATTATGTATTATGCCCTAATTTAAGCCTCTACTGGGACTCGCATCGCGCGTACTAACTCCGCAGCTACTTCCGGACGAGAAAATTCTGCTGGGGGTGATTCTCCCCGACGCAACATTTCTCGTACCTTAGTTCCAGAAAGGTGAATACGCTCTTCCTTCTTGCTGGGACTTGTTTTTGCTGTAGCCATCTGCTTAGTACGAGTGCAGTAAAAAGCATGTTCAAACTTCATCGGGATAATGCCCAATTCTCCCGGTTCAAACTCATCAAATATTTGCTGTGCGTCGTAAGTACCGTAGTAGTCACCCACCCCAGCATGGTCTCGTCCGACAATAAAATGGGTACAGCCGTAGTTCTTGCGAACCAAAGCGTGGAAAATTGCCTCACGAGGACCAGCGTACCGCATTGCTGCCGGATTTATCGCTAAAATAACTCTATCATCTGGATAATAGTTTTCTAATAAAATTTCGTAACAACGCATCCGCACATCAGCGGGGATGTCATCTGACTTTGTTGCTCCCACCAAAGGATGCAAAAACAAACCATCAACTGTTTCTAAAGCGCATTTTTGAATATACTCGTGAGCGCGGTGAATAGGATTGCGGGTTTGGAAACCAACAATAGTTTTCCAACCTTGTTCCCTAAACATTTTTCTCGACTCGGCAGGGTCAATTTGGTACTTAGGAAACAGTGGATTTTCCTTACGTTCTAGCAGCCACACATCACCTGCGATATTCACCGCACCTTGATTGTAAACAACCTTTACACCAGGATGTTTATCTTCATCGGTACGATAAACATTAATTGCTTCTGCTTTTTTATCGTATTCGTATTTTTCCGAGAATTCTAATACCCCAATAAATTCACCTCTGGGGTTATCCAGACGGATTAAATCACCTTTCTTAAAAAGATTCGCAGCTTTTTCATCTACCGAAAGCGTGATGGGAATTGACCAAGCAACACCATTAGCCAAACGCATTTCCGAGACTACCCGCTTATAATCCGCTTGATTCATAAAACCAGTGAGCGGACTAAAACCACCAATAGCAATCATTTCCAAATCAGAAACAGCCCGTTCGTCAAGTTCGACTCTGGGTAAACTATCAGCTTTTGTAAGAAATTCTTGTTTTTGCTCCGGTGAAGCGATGCGATTTACCAAAGTTCCGCCGTGTGCGGGAATGGCATCGAGATTATTACTCAACCTATCTCCTTATCTTAATCTTATTTAACTGCAACTTTTTTTGCTAAGAACAATTTACCAATAAATGGGTATATCTACGCTATTTAAAATGAATTGGGGGATTGGGAATGGGTAATGGGTAATGGGTAATGGGTAATGGGTAATGGGTAATTGGTAATTGGTTATTGGTTATTAATCAAAAATCCCTAACTCCTAACTCCTACCTCCT
>CAKZYM010000312.1 GCA_937884685.1 uncultured Calothrix sp. | reverse complement strand
CCCAAACAACTACCAGAAGCATAATGGAACCAATGCCCTTGTATCTAGCGGATTTGCTGTCGAAACAAGCATCAGCAGTTATAAAGCTCTACGGCGAAATTAATGTTGGACGTTATCCGAATCTTTTTAAAGCATTTCGTACTTCTACAAGGAAATAAAAATGATTTCAACTGACCAGAAACAAGATTTTGTTGCCACAGTTAATTCTTACAAAAAGGGTAAGTTAAACGTTACCATCCTTACCGGTGCAAAAGACCGCAACATATCCGGTAAACTTTGCGAACTAATAATTAACTCGGATTTGGGAGAACAACGAGTTCTGTGCCGTATCAATCGTGTGGATATGACCAACCTTATTCACGAAAGTCTTGAGTTCCAACAGGCGATCGCCGACCAAGGACGTTTGCAATATTACTCAGGTGATTGTGACATTCTTACTGCTGAAGTTGAAATAATAGCTTGTATAAGAGCCTCTGACAAAGCCTTCTCTGGTATCGCTTGTCCTCCTAAGTCTGGTACATGGTTACGAGTGTTACATGATTCTGAAATTGCTGATTACCAAGTCGAAAAAATCCATCAAGCAGTGATTGGACATTTACCAGATGAGTTAGAAATGCCAATGTCGGTGATTAATCGCCATTTTGGGGAATGGGATTTAGGTGGTTACGGTGAAGCTAAACATACTTGTATCTTTGGTCAAAATGGTTCGGGAAAAACCGTTTTAGCTCTGGTATTAATTGCTGCTCAACTTGCAGCTAATTCACAACAAGGTTGTTTGATTCCTGATACTGCTGGAGATATTGCTAAAGGTGGCTCCCATTCTAAGGGTGATTTCAAGTTTGATTTTATAGAGTTACTCGAAAGTGCAGGAAGACATCCTGAATATATTGGCATTCAAGATATTCGATTAACCAGTAAAACCTCATTTAAGCAACTACTAAACCCAGTCTTGAGAAGAGCTTTAAATATGCACGGGGAAAAATCAGAAAGGCTTGCTGATCGTATAACAGAAGAGTTGTTTGACAGACAAGTAGACCTAGCTGTTGCACAACCCGACCACATTCTAAATGCTGTCGTTAACAGTATTGCCTCAATTTATACTGGTAATAAGCGTAGAGAAAAAGCAACTGAAGCTGAAGAAATTAGGAATAATCCTACCCAACTTCGTTCATTTCTCAGAGCATACAACTCTGGTATAATGCAATACTTTGAGGGCAAGTACAGTATTGACGAGATTGTCGAAGGCTTCCTAGATAGAGGACGGATAATCCTGCTTAATATGGCAACCATGTCCGAATCAGAACAGCGATATGTCATGTACGAAATCTTTAGCAAAATTAAACGTAAGGCAGAAGATGATTTTAAACGTTATGGAACTACTCGCAATGGCTTAGTAGTCTTGGATGAAGGTCCACGATGGGCACCTCAAAGCGGTAGTGACGATGTGACTCAAGTTATACGTGATGCTTTCAATACAACTCGCAAGCTTGGCGTAGGCTGGATGATAATTTCCCAACGTATCACTGCCATTAGTAAAGATATTATTGCCCAATGCCATACAAAATTTGTAGGTCGAGGTATGGGTATTGGTTCAGACCGCGACTACATGAAAGAATTTTTCCGTGAGGATGGGTTAGTAATCTATGACCAACTAAGTCTTAGAGGTGGATTCTTTTGGCTTGCAACTGGGCACCAAGTTAACTATGGACAAGGTTCTCAGTAAGTCGCCTTTGAAACTTTTAGTGGTGATTCAACACAAGCGATACAAGACGCGAACCCTTATATTTGGGATTAAAGTACTATAGAACCCCGAATGGTATCTTTATATTCTCCGGTATAATAATCCGAAACGGTGATTACCAAATACACATTTAGTAATGCGATCGCCCTGCACAAGTAGTGGAAGGCGCGAATCGTCTTCCACTACTTAAGTGAATTAACACACAATGGGCTATTCAAGTAGTTTGACGGATAAAGAGTGGGAAATTATTGAACCCCTATTACCTAAAAAGAAAAGAACAAAGCCCCCGACATGGAGCAAACCAGAAATCCTAGATGGAGTTTTATATCAGCTAAAAAATGGTTGTAACTGGTGTGATTTACCCTGCATACTTACCCCCATACTCAACTGTATTTTGGCATTACAAACAGTGGCGAGAAGAAGGAATAATCGAGAAAATCAGAGATACTCTACATGGTCAAGTGCGCCAACAGGTTAAAAAAAGCGAAGTGGACAACCTTAATTATCATTGACTCACAATGTGTAAAGAATACTTGTAATGCTAGTAAAGAGTCCAAGGAATTTTGTTTTTATAAATCGACAAATGGTATTAAAAGGCACTTAGCTGTAGACTCTTTGGGGTTTCCTTTTTTCACTCATTGTACGAAAGCTTCAGTATCTGACGATGGTGGATTGATTGTAATGCTATCTGACAACATTGATTATTTTAAATCTAAACCTGTCAATATTTCCAAAATCACTATTCTGCTTGACAATGGTTACCACCCCGAAAAATTAGAGCAAGAGTTGAAAAAAATTTATCCCCAGATAATGACCAAGATTAGATTTAAGCTATCACCTAAACCATCTAAACTTCAAAAAGAACAAGAGGGAAAAACGGGCTTTATTCCAGTCAAAGCTAGGTGGGTAATAGAAAGAACAAATTCCTGGATGGAGAGGTGTAAAAGTTTAGTCAAAAACTTTGAAAGAACTTTATCTCACTCTACCGCTAAAATTAATCTCTGCTTTGTTCGACTGATGCTTAAAAGATTAGCTACTGGTTGAATAGATCCCATTCGGGGTTCTATAAAAGTAATTAAGTTGTTTAAGGGATTGATCGGCTACTAAAAGCAAGAATTAATTCCTTAACCCGAGATGACATTATTTATCACATAAATAATAAAAATAACTCCGGATCATTTCTGATACTAAAAACCGTGTAATATCACCCTGAATCCGTGTATATCCACTGGCATAAAATACTGAACCGATGCTAATTTGGCAACACGAATGAAATTTTTGTTACTTCTTTACAGGGTGCCTAGAAAAATTTTTATATACAGCCCCATCCATAATCGGATGAGGGTAATTTCGCGTAACAAAGATTCATTTCTATAGGGGTAAATTCAACGCGAAAATAACAAATGATTCTTGAAGACACCAGTAATAAATTTATCACCACTGAAGCGATAAAATCCGGAACGGAATCCACTGAACAACAAATATGGGACGCTGTTAAAAATGCATTTGCAGATAGAAACTGTATTGGATATTGGCGATATCCTATTTTTTCAAAGGTAGGAGAAGTTCGCAAGGAACCGGATATCCTTATTGTTGATAGAGAATTTGGTTTAACGGTAATTGAAATTCTGGCAGTTACTATCGAGCAAATAACCGAAATTACTGATAATAACTGGCTTTTACAAGACTTCCGAACCGCACGAGCATCTCCATCTCAATTAGCAGAAAACCAATTACGCGCTTTAATTGCATACACTGACCGAGAACCGGCTATTTGGCGTAAAGTCAATGGTCGAACTATTATTGCTCTACCCTTAATTACCCAAGAACAGTGGGAGCAAAGAGGTTTTAATCAATTACCCAATTGTCCAAAAATTATTTTTCAAGACCAGTTAAGCAAAACAGCTTTGCTCGAACAGATTCAACAGACTTCTCCTCTAGTTCCTGGAGAAAACTTAGAAGATAAAGATTGGGAATTACTTCTCTCGGTAATTGGTGGAACTCCAGTACTTCGCAAACCTCAACGCGATATTGCTGTTAGTGGTAAAACCCGCACTAGCGTCATGGATGCTTTGCGTCAAAGACTTTATGAAATAGATTTACAGCAAGAACATATTGGAAAAGAAATTCCTCCCGGACCTCAACGTATTCGCGGTATTGCTGGTTCCGGAAAAACCGTTCTACTCTGTCAAAAAGCGGCGCACATGCATCTGAAGCACCCCGATTGGGATATCGCTTTAGTATTTTTCACTCGCTCTTTATATGACTTAATGATTGGTTTATTAGACCAGTGGATGCGTCGTTTTAGCAGTGGAGATTTACACTATGACCCCAAAACCAATTTAAAATTACAGGTGCTTCATGCTTGGGGTGCGAAAGAACAAGCAGGTTTATACGGAACGATTTGCGAATACCATGGTAAAAGACGCGGAACGGTTGTAGATACCAACGAAGGACAACCAAATCGCGGTTTAGCTGAGTTATCTAAGCGGTTACAGGAAGAAATAAAAGTTGAGCCGATGTTTGACGCTATCTTGATTGATGAAGGTCAAGATTTAGTTGCTGACGAAAATTTGAAATATCAAGATAAACAAGCAATATACTGGTTAGCTTATCACGCTTTACGACCTGCAAGCGAGGAAACACCTGAAGAAAAGCGCTTAATCTGGGCTTATGATGAAGCACAAAGTCTTGATAGTCTAGTTGTACCCAAAGCTAAAGAAGTATTTGGTCAAGACTTAAGCAACCTTCTTAACAAACAGCCGCAATACCCCGGTGGTATCAAACGTTCGGAAGTCATGCGTCACTGTTACCGCACTCCTGGCCCAATTCTCACCGCAGCCCACGCTATTGGTATGGGTTTATTGCGTGAGGAGGGAATGCTTTCGGGTATCACCAATAAAAAAGATTGGGACAGAATCGGTTACGAAGTCCAAGGTGATTTTCGTCGTGTCGGTAAGCCAATTACAATAACCCGTTTACCACAATATTCTCCTAATCCAATACCCGAACTTTGGGGAGAACCCGTACTAGAATTTAAAACCTATAATTCCCGTGAAGAAGAATTGACGGCTTTGTCTGAGAACATCATGCACAATATTGTCAATGATGGTCTTAATCCCAGTCGCGATATTTTAGTAGTTGTTTTAGGCTCTAATTCCGAAGCGATAGAACTAGAACGAGAAGTTGCTGATTTCTTAATTGACCAAAATATTGACGTTTATATTCCCACTGCTAAAATATTAAACGATTTGTATCCAGAATATCCTAACAATGACCCAGATAGATTCTGGCATGAGAACGGTGTTACTGTATCTCGTATCAACCGCGCTAAAGGACACGAAGCCGATATGGTTTACGTAATTGGCTTCGATAAAGTTGCTCGTAACGATTCGGATATGAATCATCGTAACCAATTGTTTGTAGCCTTAACTAGGGCAAGGGGTTGGGCAAGCCTGAGCGGTGTTGGGAACTATCCAATGTATGATGAAATGCGGCGAGTAATTAATAGTGGCGATACTTTTACCTTTGCCTATAAACGTCCACCGAAGCGCGATATTGGAGATGGGGAGGATGTTTAGAAATTTCTGAGTTACACTAAGAAAAATGCTAAGGGGGCGGGCTTAAACCGCCCTCGTTAGCAGAGGAACGCTAATGTGTAAAGTACCATGATATTTCAGGTGAATGCGTCCGCATTATTCCTGAAATATCCCACTAATAGTTTTTTAATTATCCGTGGTTATACAGTCAGAAGATATATTTGATAGTTATTTAGTGATTAATTGTTAATTGCTTTAAGTGTAGTGATAATAAAGCTTTTAAGTGATTTTATCGCCTGATTTGCTGCAAATCTAAGCAGGATTTTATATTTTTTGATACTCGTATATTTTTTATTGTTCGTGATTAAAGCAGATTATCTGGTTTAGATTTAATTATCTTAAGAAATCTTTACAGTCATTTGATTTTGATATGGAGCAAGCAACGGATAGTAAAACAATCTCAAACTGCTAACAAAACGGATGTTAGTTCGAGATTACTTTTGCTTAGTGGGATTAGTTTTTCTATTAATTACTCTTCAACAACTTCGACTAACT
>CAKZYM010000311.1 GCA_937884685.1 uncultured Calothrix sp. | reverse complement strand
CAACTATCTACTAACAAATAATTATTCCCTACCAGGAATTAAACCACGTCTTCCGGGCATTTGAGAAAGTAATAAAAATCTACGTAAATGTTTAATATGTTCTGTATCACCTAAGAATTCTAATTTTTCTATGGCTTCTTTAAATGTAATATCGGAACGGTAAAGAATACGGAAGGCATTTTTAAGAATTTGTAACTCTTCGGTAGAAAAACCAGCGCGCTTGAGTCCTACCAAATTAAGGGTGCGAATGCGTGCGGGATTTCCTTCAACCAGCATATATGGTGGTACATCTCTGTCAATACGTGCCATACCACCAACCATTGCTCGTCTACCAATATGCACGAACTGATGAACCCCTAAAACACCACTTAGTCTTGCTAGTGACTCTATATATACATGACCTGCTAATGCCACGGAGTTAGCAATAACTACAGAATCTTCCAGAATACAGTTGTGACCGATATGAACGTAAGCCATTAATAAATTACCGTTACCGATGCGAGTTTCTTGACCCACACCAGTAGCGCGATTGATAGTAACGTATTCTCTTATACTATTATCGTTGCCAATTACAACTTTGCTGAATTCCCCAACATACTTTAAATCTTGAGGTTCGGAACCGATAACCGCACCTGAAAAAATCCGATTTCGCGCTCCTATTTCCACAGGACCCTCAAGTACTGCATGAGAACCTATAGTCGTTTCCGGGCCTACTTTAACGTCTCCCTCAATCGTGGCGTAAGCACCAACTTTTACGGTCGGGTGCAATTGTGCTTTAGGATGAATTACGGCTGTTGGGTGAATTAGTGTCTTCAAGGGTGAATCTCCAGAACAATTTGCGCGGCACGAGTAATTTAAGTATTCAGTAGCCGAAAGCATCGATGATTCGCAACGATTATTTTTAGAGCAGCGAAAATTCGGAATTTTTACTATACTATAGTCACTTGTTTTTACTGATATTTTCAGAATTCAGTTTTCAGTAAAGACACAATTATAATGTGCCTTTACTCACTTAATTTATTCCTCAATTAACAAGAGAAAACATTAGTTCGCCTTTCGCTGCGAGCTGACCGTCCACTTCGGCGCGACCTTGCATCTTACCAAAACGACGACGCTTGACCCACAGCAGTTCCAAGGTCATTACGAGTTGATCTCCTGGAACTACCTGACGGTGAAAACGCACTTTATCAATGCCAGCAAATACAAAAAGTCCGCCTTCATACTCGGGTAGTTGAGTCATTACGACACCACCGACTTGTGCCATCGCCTCAACAATTAGTACACCTGGCATGATAGGCTGTCCGGGAAAATGCCCTTGGAAGTGAGGTTCGTTGAAAGTAACATTTTTGATTCCAACAGCCTGTTTTCCGGGAACATAGTCGGTAATTCGGTCAACTAATGCAAAAGGATAACGATGAGGTAGCAGTTTTTGAATTTCTTCTACTGTAAAAATTGTTTTGCTCTCCGGTTTAGTTGTACTAGAGTCACCCAATTTATCTTCAGTAGATGCTGGCTGGTTAGCTTTATTATTAACTTCGGTAACAATTGACATTTGGTTTCGTTGGGTTAAATTTTTCTGACAGATGTTGAAAGTAAAAGATTGGATTTACTGATTATTTTGCAAAATCCCCTTTTAGATTTTAAGTTTTGGAGTAATCCTCAAAGCTAAAAATTTTATCGCTTCTCAGTTCTAAGATTCTTTTAGCCAGTTGAATATGTAAATTGTGGCTGGCTTTGTAAGCTAAGAAATGAGCGCGAGGGAAAATTCCCAATAAACTTAAATCTCCTACTAAATCCAAGATTTTATGACGTACAGGTTCATTTGGAAATCGTAGTGGTGGATTAACCCAGCCATCTGGGCCACATACAAGAGCATTTTCTAAGCTTCCACCCTTAATTAATCCGGATGTTTTTAAATGTTCTATTTGATGCATTAAACCAAATGTGCGGGCTGGTGCGATTTCTGCAACAAAGCTTTCATCAGGGTTTTGCAATTCAACGGCAGGTTGCCAACTGTGCCATTGATTACCAATCGCTGGTAAATCAAAATCGATTCCGTAGCTAAAACGAGTTTGCGGTGCTGGCATGGCACAAACAAAAGCATCTTCTTCACGTACCCAAATCGGTTTTTTTAAAAATAAGGCTTTATCACCGACACTTGCATTTTGCTCTACAGTACCGACTAATCGTATATTTTCTGCCCATATTCGCGCCGAACCATCTAAAAGCGGAACTTCCGGGCCATCAATTTCAATCCGAGCATTATCTACCCCCATACCAGCCAAAGAAGCCAACAAATGCTCCACAGTACGAACGCTGGCTTCACCATGCCTTAATTGAGTCGAGAGAACCGTCTGACTAACCGCTGCAATCGACGCTGGTATAGTTGGCGCTTCAGGCAAATCTACCCGTACAAAATAGCGTCCGCTTCCCGGTCTCGCTGGAACTATACACACGTTAGTAATTATCCCACTGTGTAATCCAGTTCCTGTTTGTTTAATTGAAGAGGCTATTGTACGCTGTTGCATAAGGCACCCTTTATATACTTTCGGAAGATAAAAATATTCCCTACAAATTGTGTATTAAGTTCATTAAAAGTATTCTCCCGAACAGCCGCAGTTCAAACTTTCAGAAGCGATGCTTTAAGTAATAGTATTTAAGTAAAGGTAAAAATTAGCAAGTTAAACCGGAAACAGAAATTGGAAATTGGGGATTGGGAATTGGGAATTAGGTAAAGAGAGGGGGTTGAGAGGGTAGAGGGGGTTGAGGGGTAGATAAAATAGAA
>CAKZYM010000310.1 GCA_937884685.1 uncultured Calothrix sp. | reverse complement strand
AACATTAAGATATCAATTGAATATAGCTGAATAGGGATGAAGTGACATGAAGTTTTTAGTAGTTTACAATATTTTATATTTTTTGTATTTAAATTACTTTTATCAAAAATAGATGTTTAACAATGAAAAATACTTATATATATAGAATCCAGGCTTTTTTGGAATTTATTTTTCTGTAAAAACACTCTGGACAGATAACTATCTGACACATATGACTCAACTTTTTTGAGGACTAAAAATTAGAGTAAGTAATAAGAACATAAAAATATATTGCAATAAAATGAATAGCGAATTAACCAGCACTAGAGATTTATCACCTCTAGAGATAGAAAGCATGTTTGCTCTTTTGAATAATCATTTTGAAGGAGTTAAAAGAGATGTATTCAACAATGATTTAGATAGTAAAAACTGGGTAATCTTAATTAAAGATGAAGAAACAAACGAGTTGAAAGGTTTCTCAACTTTACTAATGTATGACACCTGTTTTAAAGGTGAAAATATCAGCATTGTCTTTTCGGGAGATACTATTGTAGACCCTAGCGCTTGGTCTAGTTCAGCTTTATCTACTGGTTGGATATCTTCAATAAATAAACTACGTCGCGAATATTGCAAAGGTAAACTGTATTGGCTGTTGATTTCTGGAGGTTATCGCACCTATCGTTTTTTACCGTTATTTTGGAAAGAGTTTTACCCCCGTTACGATACGGTAACCCCAGAATCTATTCTATGCTTGATGCAAGATTTATCTATCAAACGTTTTGGTGAAAATTACAATATCAAAACTGGTGTGGTTCGTTTTCCCCATCCCCACATACTCCGAGATAAATTACACGGTATACCGACTCAAAGATTAAGAGACCCCCACATCCAATTTTTTCAAACGTTAAATCCGGGTCATCTGAATGGTGATGAGCTGGTTTGTTTTACTGAGATTTGTGAAGAAAATCTAACCCGTGCTGGACGGAGAATGTGGTTTGCAAATCAAAATAATAATAGCGAAAATCAAAGCTCTGCTATCAAAATTCCAGCGTAAAATTCTGACTTAAACACAAAATACGGTTGGATTGAAATTATTGCGTTAAATAGTTTCGGGGTGATGCTTTCAACACACTAAAAACTAATCATTCTTGATATAACGCTTTTAAATACAACTTCTTTAGAACCCGGTAATTCCGGTAATAAAAATGACATGAAAACCGTAGATAATAAGATTAATTCATATCGTTACACGCAAATATTCAACCATCCAAGACGTTTTATTGAAGGTTGGTATTGGGTTATTCCTTCCAAGAAACTGCGAAAAGGAAAGGTAAAAGCAGTTTCTTTACTAGGTAGAGAATTAGCAATTTACCGTAATATTGACGGTAAAATAGTTTGTTTTGATGCTTATTGTCCTCATATGGGCGCTCACCTTGGAGAAGGTAAAGTAGAAGGTGGGGGACTGCGTTGTTTATTTCATAATTGGAAGTTCGACAGTCAAGGTAATTGCGTTGATGTTCCTTGTTTGGGAACTACCTTTCCCTTAAAATTAAAAACTTGGACGGTCGATGAAAAATACGGAATGATATGGATTTGGACGGGTGAAACTCCCTTACAACCTTTACCTTTTGTTCCAGAGTTAGAAAATTTTGAATGCGATAGTGTTATAACTTCTGAGTTTATCAAAAACTGTCATCCTAACGTGGTGATGATTAATGCTATTGACGCTCATCACTTCAATACGGTTCATAATTTACCGTTAGAGATTGTATTTCGTAAGCAACAACTCAACGAAAATGCGATTCTTTTTAACAATATTACAAGAGGTGGTCAAGATTCTTTTTTAATGAGATTAATCCGTCCTTTTTACAAAAAAGCCGTTACTTATAATATGTGTTATTGGTACGGAAGTATTGGTACGGTAACATTAGGTCCCGATTTTTTACATTTTCATATTATGTTTGCTTTGCGTTTGCTTGAAGGAGGAAAAGCAGAGGGACAAACAATACTAATTACAAAAAAACGTAAGGGTGTTTTCGGTTGGTTGTTTAATAGAATCGTACTTTGGTTAACAAAGTTAGTGGGTAACTACTTCGCAAAAGGAGATACCCAGATTTTTCAATCTATTAACTTTGATTTTAAAACACCAACGAAAGCAGATAATTCAATTTTACAATTTATTCAGAATGTAGAAAGACAAAAAGCTTTACGCTGGGGAAGTTGGGAACCTATAGATGAAGAAGAAGAAAAAAAACGACAAAAGAAAGTAGAGATGGTGGAATCGAAAGGGGAAGCAAATGATTAGTAGGTTAAAGTTCAAGGATTAAATAATTATAGCGGGCAAGATGCCCGCACTACGATATTTTTTTCGTCAATTATAAGAGGTCAAGTAAGTGTTACTAAAACTGAAACAGAGGAGTTAAACCTTGATATAGCAAGAACAATAACAATTAGAAGAAGTATAAATTCAGTTGTTAAATTATGAAAAAATTTATCACAGTACGTTCGGTAATTTTGCATTCGTTTCTAATAGTTGTTTTTGCTGCTTGTGGTGTAAATGCTACTAAAAAAGCTGAAATATGTTCCCACAAGGATTCAGAAATATTTGTTGGTGAAAACAAACTGGACGAAGATAAAACTGGAGAAGATTCTCATCCAATGCTTTTACCTCGCGAAAATAATTTTAGCAGCTTTGAAAATAAGTCACATCCAATGCTTATTTCTCCTTGTCCAGAAATCTCGATACCAGATAAATAATTTTCACTATCCTGTTTAATCATGAAACACAATTACAATATTGCTGGATTAGATTTACCCAAAATTGAGCCAACAGATAAGTTGAATCGGATTTTATCTTCAGCTTTGGAAAAAACTGGGATTGATTCAGTACAAGTTGATATACCGATGCTTCCTTTTTGGGACGCTAAATATTTCAATCTCGATAAAGTAAAAATTTTTCAAGATTCCACAACTGTGGAACAAAATTTAATTTTACAGCTTTGTAGTCAGGGAATCTTAGAAGAAGCCTACTTTATCGAAAAAGCAGGAGTAGGTTATATGGCTAAAATGATTTTACTAGCTGAAACTACACAAGAAAGGATGCTTTATGGTTTATTTGCTGCGGATGAAGTAACCCATTTATCACAAATAAATCACTTTTTACCCAATCCCGAAATCAGCAATAATCCATTTTTAGATTTGCTCGAAGAAGTAGTTGAAAATGACGATAAAACAGTTTTGCTATTCGTACTTCAGGTAGTGTTAGAGGGATGGGGTTTAACTCACTATCGTAGCATCGCAAAAGATTGCCAAAATTCTCAATTAAGTGCGATTTTTCAAGGTTTTTTACAAGATGAAAGCCGACATCATGCTACGGGAGTAACACTATTTGAAAAGACATCCCTAAGTAAATCAAGTCAGGAAATTATTGTAGAAATATTATTCTTGTTTTTACAAATGGTACAGTTGGGACCTCAAAGTGTAGTAGCAGCAGTTGAGAAAATTAAAGGACATTTATCGAAACAAGATAAAATCAATATTTTTCAACAATTAGATACTGAGAATCATAGCGGAAGTCGCTTAAAAATATTACATAATTTAATTAATTTACCTAACACTGAAAGTATATTAGAAAATCTGCAAATGAAAGGAAGTTTTCAATCTTTAAAGCCGAGTCAATGTATTTTTTGAAAAGGAAATAGGGGGATAGATAATAGCATCGCTAATACACAAATTAATTCACTGATAACTTCTGTTATGAAGTACTAGATATTAAATAAAAGAATGTAAGTTGTTATTCTCCTACTCTATATACTCTATTGTTAGCAATATGGTTAATACTAAAGAAAATAAACTCTTAGAAAATAAACAAGTATCTCGCAAATTAGAAATTAACTATAAACGTAATAAACAGCAAGACTGTACAGAATTATTAGATAAAGCTGCGGCTGAATTTAACTACGAAGATTGCAAAAACGAATATTGGAATCCAGAAGAATTCTCATTACTTTACGGTACACCTTTATGGTTTGAATCCACCCAATATCAAAAAATAATTCTCAATCAACTTTATTGGGTAGCTTATTATTCTCAAATTATTTCTGCTGAAATAGCGACTATATTTTTCAATCAAACGAGTGCTGCTGGACTCTACGCTCAAGAAGATTTTCGACTAATATGCGATATGCTCGATTTAGAATCTTCTCAAGAACGCGCTCATATTAATGCTTTCAAAACAGTTTCTAATCAAGTTGAATCAACGCTATTTGGAGAACGAATTTTTAGCTATCCAATGCGCGGACCTTATGCAGAAACGATGATATTTGCTGATACTAACTTTCTCAAACGTCAATGGAAAAAACTTCAGTTACAAGCTTTTGGATTAATATCTGCTGATAATACATTTCTTGCTTGTCAGTATTTTACTGTCAGGGGAGTGAGAACTCTTAACGGTAAATTAGTTCAACACAAACTGAGCAATTATTATCATAAACATTCAAATCCAGAAACCGTTCCTATCCCTGCAAAAATTTCTTACTACCACTTTATGGACGAGAGCTTTCATTTTAATAGTTCAACCATAATTTCCCATGACGTGATTAACTGTATCAAACCCCCAACAAAGTTTGAGAAGCTAGTTGCTAATTTAGGGATACGTGGTTGTCAAAAAGACCATTATCATTGTTCATTAGCTGTCAACGGTATATTTTGGTACGATGCTGCACTTTATCCAGCAATCTATAAAGTGTTGCGATCGCAAATTTTTGGGATGGATGAAGCAGAAGCGAAAGATATGATGTGTCGTTGTTTCACGGAAGAGACAGAAGGATTACACAACAGCTTTCAAACTCATAGTGAAGCGATGGAATCGTATAAAGTTTATCTTCAACCCCTAGATTATTTGTGGAAAAGTAACCTTGAAATGTCTTTGATGGCTGAAAATTCAATCTCAAAATATTTAAATAACCAAAAAACAGCTTTTCATAAATGGTCAACTAGCAATTAAAAAGATAAAGCATGAACTATACATTATTAGGAAGTTATTTATTTTTAATCGGTTCTCTTCTATTCGCAATTAATTCTTTTATAGATTTATTTAAAGAAATATCATTTCATTCTATTAGTAGTTTTTGCGGAGGGATATTGTTTATCATCGGTTCATATTTATTTATTATTGATGCTAAAAAATAAAATTTTTAAGACAACTATTTATATCTGTATCTCAAATCTTTTATTTACCAATTACCAATTACCAATTACCAACTACCAAATATATGAATTCATTACAAAATCAGAATACTCAACCTTTAATAAAAATGAAAGTATTCAACAATTGGGATATTGTTGCAAAAGGTTGGTATATAGTTTGTCCGAGTCAAGAAATTCGTCAATATCAAGCTAAATCCTTCCTAATTTGTGGACAAAAAATCGTCTTGTTTCGGGGTCAAGATAATAAAATCCGAGCATTAGACGCTTACTGTCCTCATTTAGGAACTGATTTAGCAATCGGGAAAGTTGATGGTAATTTAATTCGATGTTTCTTTCATCATTGGGGATTTGATGGTGAAGGTAAATGTCAGGATATTCCTTGTCAATCCAACATCCCTGAAAAAGCTAAATTACAAGCTTATGATACTGATGAAAAATATGGTTTTATTTGGGTTTATCCAGATAACAAAGCACCGGAACCAGTTATAGAATTTGACGAATTAAAAAATAAATCTCTTGTCACAGCATACGATAAAGCTTTTGAACGCAATTGTCATCACCATATTTGTATGATGAACGGAATCGATGCTCAACATTTACAAACAGTACATAAATTAAATATCAAAATGGATTTATCGCTACAGGAAAATAAATCCGGAAATATAATTGATTTTACCCTTAGCGGTGAGTTTCCTCAAACCACATTTAGAGAAAAAATAGCTAGAAGAATACTTGGTAATTACTATGAATACACCATGAGATATGCTGATGGCTGTATTGGTTTACTAACTATTATGAAAAAAGTTAGATTTATACCTTGTTTACATATGATTTACGCTTATACACCTTTAGAAAATAGCAAAACTCGCATTCAACCTATTTATATAACTAAAAAAAGAAAAGGAATTATAGGTTGGTTTATCAGTAGATTTTTATTATTAATGACAAAACTAGCTTACTATTTTCTACGAGGTGAAGACGGAATGATTTACGACAACATTCGTTTTAATCCCAACGCTATTCTAACTATTGATGAACCGCTAGTTAAATATATAAGCTACGTAAATAAACTTCAACCATCAATTTGGTCAAAGGATTTTGGATTTTAGATTTTGGATTAATAATTTTGATTAATAATTTTGGATTTAAAATTATTTTTTTACCATATTGTCAAAAAAATATTTTAATTACCTGTTGATTGACGATAAATAAAGGCTAAAAATAATGAATAAAAAAAGTCATACAATCCAGTTTCCACAAACTGATTATGAATCAATTAATTTAGAAAACAACCAAAACCTTTCCGAATATTTAACTGTTGAAAATTCACCGATACTCTTCGGTTGTCGAACCGGAATTTGTGGTACTTGTCTTGTAGTTATCGAAGGTGATATTCCACCACCATCAGCAGAAGAAAAAGAACTTTTAGAAATATTAGCTCCAAAGAATCCAAAAGCAAGATTAGCTTGTCAAATTCAATTAACAAACAATATTGATATCAAAATTTGTAAATAAATTAATAAAAAAACTACAACTAACAACTTTTACTCAAAGGGTATAGTTCATCAACTAACAATTATCAACTAACAACTATCAACTAACAACTAACAATTA
>CAKZYM010000309.1 GCA_937884685.1 uncultured Calothrix sp. | reverse complement strand
CCACCTGCTGCTGCTGCTACTACGGGTGTTCCGGATAGCATGGCTTCTACAATTACTCTTCCAAAAGGTTCTGGAGAGATGGAAGTATGTGCTACTAAGTTGCAAGCGGACATTAAAAGGGGAATATCGTTACGGAAACCTAGGAATTTAACTCGGTTTTGTAGTTGTAATGCATCAATTTGTTGATGTAGCTGTTTGACGTAATCTTGTTCGCCGAATAAAGCATCTCCGACTAAAATTACTGCAACTTCTGGAGGACATTCTGCGAGTGCTTCTAGTAGAACATGCTGCCCTTTCCAAGGTGCAAGACGGCTGAAGTGTCCTACTATAAATTTATCTTCTAGTTCTAATTCTTTTCTAACTTGCTGAATTTCTGTTTCTTTATTTATATATTTTTGCGGGTCAAAGCCGTTGTAAACGATTCTTACTTTATCTGCTTTCCCTCCTGCTTCGATAAAGGCTTTTTTACTAGCTTGAGAATTTACAATAACTAACGATGCACGATTTGCTAAAGTAACTGAAATACTGCGGTTTGTTTGACTAAAATGTTCTGGTGAAAGAATATCGTGCAGGTGAAATACTAAAGGACGACGGCTAAAAAAGCTAGCGATTGCGCCGACTACTAAGGCTTTTTGAGTATTGGCGTAAATTAATTCATAGCTTTGGGCAATTTTTACGACTTTGGTAATTAAAGGTGCAAGTTGTGTAATACTTGCTAATCCTTGACCTAAAGAACTTTCTTTTTTTACCTGTATAGCTTTATTTGTCAAAACTTCTACGGGAATATGATTTTTTTCTAATAAATCTTTGAAAGAACCATCAGCAAACAATCCGACCTTGCAATCATTTCTATAAGGTTTAGCAATATCTATTAAACATAATTCGGCACCACCTGGTTTACCGCTTTGGTCTAAAAATAAGATTTTCATATTTTATATATTTAATATATTCGGGAATAGGGAATAGGGGATTGGACATGGAGAATTGGTAATTGGTAATTGTGAATTTAGTAATTAACTCCTAACTCCTAACTCCTAACTCCTAACTATTTCCCCTCACCTAAAATAACTTTTCTAACTTCTTGGGCGATTTTATCCCAGTTGAAGTTATTAACTGCATATTCGCGACATTCTTCTCGGGAAGGTTTGACTATTTCTCCTAAAAATACCTGTTCTAATTTCTTTGCAATATCATTTACTTCGATGGAGTTGGTGATTAAATTGGGTGAAAATTGTTCGAGAATTTCTGGCATTCCACCTACGGGGGTACAAATCACGGGGGTTCCACAAGCAAGGGATTCTACTATTGCTAAGCCAAAACCTTCAAAGGATTGTGAAGGCATTATTGATAGGTCTGCTGCTTGGTAAGCCACTGGTAAAAGTTCGTCAGGTAGAAAACCTAAAAATTCTACGTTGTCTTCGAGTCCCAATTCTGAAACTTGTTGCTGTAAGCTGGGTTGCAAAGGTCCGCGTCCGGCGATCGCCAAATAAATATTAGGAATTTTTGGTTTAATTTGGGCTAGAGCTACAAGCAATTTATCAACTCCAACGCGATGGACTAAACGTCGAGATGTAAATATGGTTGGACGTTCTACCGACCATCCCATCTTGGTACGTGCTTCTGGAATCGATAGGTCGGAATTAAAACGATTTATATCAACTCCACCAGGAATTACGTAGATTTTCTCCCAAGGAATTTGGTATTTTTGATGTAGAACTTCACCAAATGCTTTACTTAAAACTATGAAGCGATGACAGCGTTTGTAAGTTGTTTGTTCTACTAAGGTTTTTTTGAGCAAAGCTGTAATGTTATCAAGCCCTTCTTCCTGAGACTCTGATGCCCACGGACCGTGAAAATTAAAGGTTATCGGAATATTTTCTGGCAATAAATCTAATATTGGCAGGCTATACAGTGCAAAATGTAAGTTTATTGCATCTGGTTGATTTATGCTTGTTTTTTCTCTTGTTTTCTTAAAGTTATTTCTTACCGTCCATAATCTTTGCAATATAGTTGTATCGGGTGAGGCCAAGTTTGTCATTTTGATAGGTAGGTTCGCTTCATCTTCGGGTAAACCAACCCCACATAATTCTACTTGGTCTTTATTCTTTGCTAGCCTCAGTGTAAGTTCGTAGACATATCTTTCTAAGCCTCCAGGGGTTTTAGGGAACCAGCCCAAACCCAAGCAAAGTATTGATGCGGGCTTTACAGATGTATAGTTTTTCTCATTGCATATCACTTTGGCTGCTCCCGTATAATTCATCAATTGTTCCTATAATATGAGACTTGAATAAGAGTAAAGGTTGCCTTGAAAGGTATTTTTAGTATCTATATATATTAGTCAGAGGATATAATCCGTCCAATTCTAACTTGTCTAGACCTATTTTTACCTGTTTATTTAAGAATTTATAATTCAATCAGAATAACGCATGCAGTTAATTATTAGTGGTTTAAATCGTTCATATTTCTCAAAAAATTACTACAAAGCTATTCACAAAAAGTCCACTCGCCGCTAAATACAAGTAATAAATCGTACTTACTAATTTATAAGCACGATTAATACTACTCATTTTGATATTTCAGATTGAGAATAATTAATTGTTATTTAAAAATCCCATGTTACTTTGATGAATTTTGTGTAAAACAAATCTAAGTTCCGTAATTAATTATTATTCTTGTTGATGAAAGCTTAATTACGAAGCTGTTGTTCTAAATGGAGTATAAAGTATTTAGAGGGATTAAATATTTACTTCTTACTATTTTCATTTATTTCTCATATAAACTTTTCAATAGATGCTTACCTACTTAGTTGTCAAGCATAGTACCATATAGAATTTCAGTAATTTTATAGACAAACAGCTTCTATAACCAGGAGATAACTATATTTTCAACATCTCAATCGTAAACATATATATGACTTATATCAAAGAAACTTGATAGAGAAAGTGAGCTATAGAGTTACAGATATATAGGTAAATCATTAAGGTAGTCTATGAATAATAAATTAATCACAGCTTTTAGTCGAATTATTAAAAGACAAATAGGTCAAATATCAGTATTTATTTCGTATATAAAAAAATTGTTTGCTAGCGGCAATATTAGATATCGTAGAACCGAAAAATTCCTGCTGTTTTTAAGCGCTGCTTTGGCTATTTCAATTATAGTTGCAATTCAATTAGATGGAAAAATAACTCCTGCTGCTTCTTCAAGTCGCTATACAACTTCGTGGATTGGTAATAGTTTCAGTGGTGGTGATAAATGGGTACAAATCCAGATTAGCGGGATGTATGTGGCACCTGACGGCACGATTTACACCAATAGTATCTGGGATGAAGCAGGTAGAGAAGTTGGTATTTATCGTGACGGTGATGTAATAGGAAAAGCAGATGATTTACATGGTTGGGGAAGACATGGCGGAGATGCGATTACAGTAGATGATAAATATATGTATGTTGCAATGCAGCAGTCAGGAATCGACCAGAAAAAAGAAGGTTTTCCGCCGAAAGGGACGAAATGGTATTGTGTCAGACGTTATGATTTAACAGGTAAAACTGCGCCTTTTACCAACGGTAAGGGGTGGGATAAAAGTATGCTAATTGTCAGTAACAAAGATGAAGTTACGGGACTAGCAACTGTAGGTCAAGAGTTATTTGTTAGCGATAGTGCAGCAAATAAAGTCCGCGTTTATAATAAATCCACGATGAAGGAATTACGCAGTTTTGATTTAGCTAAACCTGGAAATATTGCTGTTGATAAAACTGGTAATTTATGGATTATTAAAGGTAAACAAGTTGTACATTATTCTAAACAAGGTAAACAGTTAAATGGAATTATTTCTAATTTAAGTAACCCGAGCGCGGTTGCTATTAATAATCGCGATAGACTTTTAGTTGCAGAAAACGGTCAGAACCAACAAATTTTTATTTACGATATTAAAAATAATCCTAAACAAATTGGAACTTTTGGTACTAAGGATGGAATTTATGCGGGGATTCCCGGACGAATTAAAGATTTAAAATTTTACGGAATTTCCGGAGTCGGTAGCGATAGTCGGGGTAATATTTACGTAAGTAATGATGGATTTAATCGCTCTGGAGTTGATTTACGTAAATTTTCTGCATCCGGTAAATTACAGTGGAAATTACTAGGATTGCAATTTATCGATAATGCTGACGTTGACCCGTATAAAAACGGTTTAAACGTATATACCAAAAACGAACGCTTCGAGATGGATTACAGCAAACAAGCTGGGAAAGAAGCAACTTACAAAGGTTATACGTTAAACGCTTTCAAATATCCTCAAGACCCCCGTTTACATACAGCACCAGATGCTCCAATTGTCCGTCGTATCCAGGGTAAAAAGTTTCTGTTTTTAACCAACATGTACGGAGGAATGCTGCAAATTTACCGTTTCAACGAAAAAACAGACGGTGAGATTGCTATCCCTTCAGGAATGTTTGTTCGGACTCACCCAAATGGTAAACCAGCTGTATCAAAAGATTATCCTCCCTTTCAACCCAGTAAAGGTGAATGGATTTGGCGAGATAAAAACGGTAATGGTAAATTTGAAAGCAACGAATACGATAAAAGCGAAGACTATCCTTATGTCGGTGGCTGGTGGGTAGATAGTAAAGGAGATATTTGGAAAAGTTTACGTACCCAAGATGGTGTTGGGATTCGTCACTTTCCTCTACAGGGTTTAGATAAAAACGGGAATCCAATTTACAGTTACAGCAAGATGGAAAAAGTTAGTCATCCCGAAAAATTTGGTGACTTACGTCGAATCGAATATTTTCCCGAAACCGACACCATGTATTTATCCGGTTACACTCCAGATAACCCAGCAATTAACAACGACTACGCGAAATTAATTGGTTCCGAAATCGCTCGTTACGACAACTGGAGCAAAGGAAATCGCAAACCAAGATATAGAATAGTGCTTCCCGTAGATAAAAGCGCACCTCCGGAGGTATTAGGTCCAGCATCAATGAGTATAGCTGGGGATTACGTATTTGCTGTGACAGTGAAGAAAGCAGAAGTTTACGTTTACGATGCGAAGACGGGAAGACAGGTAAAAGTATTGAGACCGGGACCAGAAGTATTTGGTGAAACTGGTTGGGTTGATATTCCTTATGGTGTTCGTGCTTTTAAGCGGAAAAATGGCGAGTATTTGGTATTTGTTGAAGAAGATGCGAAAGCTAAAGTGATGATGTATCGGTTTAACAGTTAACTGTTATCAATGTTTAGAAACCCGATTTTTTGGAAAAACCGGGTTTTTGGGTTTTTATAAATGGTTTAGGAGCATTATATTAATCTTTATAGAACTTTTTAGCCCACAGCCTAAAAGCCTCGGGCTATATTTACAAAGCCCACGCAGGTGGGCTTTATTTGCATAGCTGCACCCTTCTAGGGTGTTGGTTCAAATATTTGTTCAAAATTGGGATGCTCCTGCGGGAAATTAGCAAATCACAGGCTAAAGCTTTAAGTGAATTTTTTAATATCGATGCTGGGTTATTTATTTGATAAATGCTTTATATCAAATTATAATCATAAGCTATTATCCTACAGTTTCTTAGCTATCTCATACATAGTTAAAACCGATGTTAAACCAATTAATCAAATATTTTGTATATGCAACAAAAGGTCATATTTCCAAAATACAGCTTATCAGATTTTTATATTTAGCTGACCTTTATTCCGTGAAATGGACGGGAAAACAGCTTACCGAATTAGATTGGTATTATTATTATTTAGGTCCTTGGAATGAAGAGATAAATACTGCTTTGGATAATATGAATGGTAAAGAAATTAATTTAGAAACCGAATATAATACAACATTTATCAAGCTTGGGGTAAAAGCAGGTGATATTAATGATTTACAGTTACCTACGAGTTTAAAATTAATCCTGGATAATATTAGAAGAGAATGGTCTGGTTCTGGAAGAGATAAAATCAAGGAATTGCTAGATTATATCTATACTACTGCTCCAATGGTTGAAATTAAGGATAAATATAAACCAGAGGAAAAAGCGAGGCTTAATCTACAGCTAGAACAAGAAAAATTATTTAGTGAGTTAAATTAGAATTATCAAGTGGCTGGAAAAACACCTAAACAGGGCTGGATATATTTGATAAATCCCTACCGTGTATTTCTTCGTTGTTTACTCGGTCATATTCATATTTACAACTTAGATAAAACCGATAATTTTGGTTGTAAAACTGCTGATTGTAGACAAATAATTAACTATAGGAAAGAGTTCCGTAGAGAACAACCTTATATTATTTGGACATCGGAAAAATTTAAAAATGGTCTTAACTATATAGACACTTTTACTCTAATTCCTTTAATTTTCGATATCCGAGAAAGAGATAAAGGTTTACCGATGATTTATCCAATTAATCCGACGAATCGAAATGGACTGGAAAAACAATTTTTTGCTTTAACTCATCAGATTTTTACTGCTGATGCAAATTGTTTTAAAGATGTCAAAGGAGATTGGCTAAATCGAATTGGACAATTAGATAAATCCGATAAGCAAGCGATAGAAAAGCGTTTAAAATATTTCTCGGATATTCAAGAAAATCCTAGGGGTGATTGGTTGATTAAAAATACGTCTTTGGAAATTTTAAGAGAAGTATTTGAGAATTTATCGGTAGATAATCAATATTCGGCTTTGGTTGATTTTATTGATGATATTGAGTTTTGAGTTAAAGACGTAATTAAGCAGGAAGGTAAAAGAAGCTAAGCTGATGGGTAGCTAAATTGTACAACTCTAAAATTTGAAAATATTGTAGTGCG
>CAKZYM010000308.1 GCA_937884685.1 uncultured Calothrix sp. | reverse complement strand
AGTATCCGATGGTTGGGTACAGATAATTAGCGAAATTTATGCATTTCAACAGCCAAAAGTGTAGTGTAGATATTAAGGTTTTACGTACTTAATTTGTGTTTATCAGTGGAAGTTGTGACTACAGAAAATCAACGTTTGATTACTGTTGTGAGGTTGTAAAGTTAAAAGGGTTTTGTTCAGTTACCAACAGATAAGTATCTAATCTACAGAAAAACTCGGATTTCAAAGATTCTTTTGCCGAATTTATAAAGGATAATGTTGGCAAAAACTCAGTATATTTGCTCAATCAAGTAGACATATATAAAAATTTTCTGATACTTGAAATAAGTAGTTATAACTTTTATAAAAAGTCTAAGGAACTTATGGCACACAATCATTATCAGTCTATTTAGTTACTAGTTAATTGCAGTACTATCACTTATGCCTAAGAAGTCTGTTGTTATTGGTGAATTATTTTTTAGCACAAAAAAGGAAGCAAAATCATATTTCACCGAAATTTTGAACAAATATCCTTTGGCTACTGCCATACATGGAAAAGAGTTTGATGACGTAATGGCACTTCTTTTATGTCATCCGCGAGCTAATGAAAAAATAGGTTCGGGAGTCAAATTTATAAAAGTTGACCAAGGCTTCAATTCTTCAAATAGATGCTTTCATGTAGTGCGAGTAAATGATTCTACAGAAGATTTTAGTATTGGCAAGTGCATAGATGGCGATCATTCTCCATTTTACAAATTTTGTATTGCTTGCCGAAAGTCAGTAGAAACAGAGTTAAGAGCAAAAAAATTAAAGTACTTTGAAGAGGAAGGGGACAAAGAGAGTAAGGTAGTGTGTCCTATTACTAAAGAGAAGATTACGTTTGAGGAGTCTCATATTGATCACCGAGAGCCATTCACATTCTCAGCGATTGTCCACTTCTTCATTAAAGCAAATGGCATTGATTTAAATAGTGTTGAGTACGTTACAGAGTATAAATATGGTAATGAATTTAAAAATCATGAAATAGCTGAAAAGTTTCGCGGTTGGCATCGTGAAAATGCAACACTGAGAATCGTGAAAGGTAAGGCTAATTTAGCAAAATCATACTTAGGGCGTGTTTCAAATACAAAAGCAGATCGGATGCTAAATTAAGATTGACACACCACACTTACGGCAAGATAACAGTTAGGTAGAAAGGTCAGCTAGTAGGTTGGGTTAGACACGACAAGAAATTTGACTTTTTAATAACAATGTTTTTAATGGTGTCAAAACCCAATATCTTATTCACTTGTCCATGAAGTGATAATGTTGGGTTACGGCGCTATATGAATTCCGGTATAGAGAATAATTATTACAAATGCGCCTAACCCAACCTACTGTCTTTAGAAACCAAAGCAAAGGAAAATTCCTTTAAATAATAAAACCTAAACTTAAAAATATTTTTGTTAATTAATTTACCCACACACTTTCAGAGGCATGATAATTGATAACTGGTAATTGATAATTGATAACCGAATGCCTACCTTAACAACCCTACCCGCTTTACCAGAAACTATTAACGGTTTACCTAATATTTCTGGTTCAGAAAAACAGGTTCTCGAAGTTGTAAATCACAATTCCCCTGTCTTCTTACCAAATACGAATCTCAAGCTCGAAGACATCACCGCGACTTTCGCTGTAGCGCTCCACATGCATCAACCGACAATTCCTGCTGGTGCAAACGGCGAATATATCAGCCATCTGCAATACATGTTTGAACACCAAGGTGAAGGTGACAATCATAATGCAGGACCTTTTGCTAATTGTTATAGTCGCATGGGTGATATTATCCCCGAATTAGTCAGTCAAGGTTGCAATCCTCGGGTGATGTTGGATTACTCAGGTAATCTTCTGTGGGGATTTGAACAGATGGGGCGCAGAGATATTATTGATAATCTCAAACGTATAACTTGCGATTCCACATACCAGCCTTATGTGGAATGGTTGGGTACGATGTGGGGACATGCTGTGGTTCCTTCTACACCGATACCCGATTTAAAGTTACACATTCAAGCATGGCAGCATTATTTTGCAGCAATGTTCGGTTGGGATGCTTTAGCAAGAGTTAAAGGTTTTTCTCCTCCGGAAATGCATCTCCCCAACCATCCTGATACTTTATATGAATATGTCAAAGCGCTGAAAGAATGTGGTTACAAGTGGTTGATGGTGCAGGAGCATTCAGTACAAACACCCAACGGTGAAGAAATCAAGAATAAACATACACCACATAAACTTGTAGCTCGAAATTCTCAAGGTGAAAGCATCAGTATTACCGCTTTGATTAAAACTCAAGGTTCGGATACTAAATTAGTTGCTCAAATGCAGCCTTATTACGAAGCTAAATCATTAAACCCGCAAAATGATAGCTATCCACCGATTGTGACTCAAATTGGTGACGGAGAAAACGGTGGTGTAATGATGAACGAATTTCCCCCTGGATATAAGCAAGCTTGGTACGATATGAAGCAAAACGGTGGGGGAACCAAAGGAGTTGTTGGAGTTAACGGAACGGAATATTTAGAATTAATTGAAAATGCTGGTGCAAATCCTGAAGATTATCCGGTTTGTCAACCAGTAGGACAACATTTAATTTGGGAACGAGTTTCGGATTCTCAAAATGTAGAGCAAGTAATAGAACAGTTAAAACAAGAAAATTCCAACTTTCATATGGATGGTGCTTCTTGGACAAACAGTATCAGTTGGGTCAAGGGATACGAAAACGTATTAGACCCAATGAATAAACTTAGCAGCTTGTTTCATCAGAAGTTTGATTCATTATTAGAAGCTGATGAATCTACTACTCAAAAACATGAATACCGTGAAGCTTTATTGCACAACTTTCTATTACAAACAAGCTGTTTCCGTTATTGGGGACAAGGTACCTGGACTGATTACGCAAGAGAAATTTATCAGCGAGGGGAGAAGACAGTTAACAGTTAACAGTTAACAGTTAACAGTTAACAGTTAACAGTGAACAGTGAACAGTTAGGAGTTAGGAGTTAAGAATTAGTAGCGAGTAAAGAGTAGTAAGTAGCTAGTAATAAATCTGTTTTTGAAATCTGCTCTCACAGTAAAAATAACTCTTACCTTCTCAAATTAATATCCGATTTTACTTGCTACTTACTACTTACTACTTACTACTTACTACTTGCTACTTACTATACTAAAGGCAAAAGAATTTCAAATTGAGTTCCTTTCTCGGGTTGGGATTTAAAGTTTAATTTACCGCCGTGTCTTGCTGTAATTATTTGATAGCTTATGGTCAAACTTGTTTCTTTATCGGCTCTTTTTTCCACTGAGAAAGATTCTTTTATCTGCTTTTGAAATTGTGAAGACATTGCTGGACCATTATCGGCGATACAGATTGATACCCAGCGAGAATCGGGTAAACCTGGGATGTTGGATTCTTGAGAAATAACTTCTGTAAGTACTTCGATAGTAGGTTTTATCTCAGATTTTTTTTCTGCTTCTGCTTCAAATTGCTGTCTAACTGCTTCATCAAGCAAAATATCTACTGCTCTGCTTAATATATTCATGAATACTTGATTCAACTGTCCTGCGAAACAATATACAGGGGGAAGATGACCAAACTTTTTAATAATATTAATTTCCCCTTTTAATCGGCTACCAATTAATAAAATAATATGATTTAAATTAGCGTGTAAATCTACGGGCTTGGGATAGATAGCATCAATATGACAAAAGTTTTGTAGCCCAGAAACTAGTTTTTTTAATCTCTCTGCACCAGTACGAATACTTGTGATTGCTTGCGATAAATCTGATTCTAAAAAATCGAATTCAATATCTTGCTTTAAATACAGAACATCTTCTGGAGTATTTGCAGAATTTTTATCATAAACTTCTATCAGTTTTATTAAATCTCTACTGTAATTAGAAACGTGAGTTAAATTACCCCAAATGAAGTTTACAGGGTCTAGAATTTCGTGTGCTACTCCGTCAACCAAGCGTCCCAGGCTAGCCATTTTGTCATTTTGAATCATTTGGGCTTGGCTACGCTCGTATCTTACTTGAGTTTCGATTCCGCGAATCTGCCAAGAAGCAACATTTAACTCCTGCATATCCAACAACCGATATTCCCGACCCGAAGTTTTTACCACTATCGGTTCCGACAAAAATTCTGGCGATCGCCTTAATGAAAATTGCATCGCATTCAAAATCGGTGTAGTATCAGGTAACTCCAAAATCGGTGTGCGAGCGTAACTGTACAATATGCTCAACGGTTGATGGAAAAACAAATCTTGTCCGAAAGGACGAATCAAAAATTCTAATAATTGCTTACGGGAAAGCATCCCAGCATATTTACCATCGTCCATTAAAATAGCTCCCGGTAACAAGG
The DNA here is from genome assembly GCA_937884685.1 of uncultured Calothrix sp. Classification (GTDB taxonomy): domain Bacteria; phylum Cyanobacteriota; class Cyanobacteriia; order Cyanobacteriales; family Nostocaceae; genus Rivularia. The sequence continues at coordinate 2,422 of CAKZYM010000308.1, read as the reverse complement.
GATATTTCTCAAATATCTCAGCTACTTCTTTACCAGTAGAGCTACACTCTACCGAAAAATCGTAAAGCGATAACTCTGTAAGTTTCGACTCCAAACCGAGGTCGCCATCGCTACCTTCAATTAATAATGGTGGTAAAATTTGTGAACTAAATTCCTGTTGCACTGCAAACCCTGTTCCTAAACTCAAGAGAACGAATCACCGTAATGCTAATTAAATAACATTCTTATCCTTTGTAACATTTTCATCTCTATCAGTCTCTTATTCATGAATAATGAACAACGAAAAATGTTAGCGAAGCATAGCCGAACGTCTTACAATTAATATTCAATAACAGATAATTGATATAGAGAGGAGATGGGAAAACCTCATACACCCCTCTCCCTTAACAAGGCTACGGTGTATACACATCTCGTCAGATTCCCCTAAATCCCCTGCTCAATTGGGGGACTTTAATTCAGATTCCCCCCTTTTCAAGGGGGGTTAGGGGGGATCTAAACACTGTGAAAGCAATTCTAATACTTCTGTGTACACCGTAGCTTAACAAGGAAACGGGAAGGGGGTGAGGTTATGTATTGGACTCAACTGATGATCCATACCCTTTGAGTGAAAATTGAAAATTGGAAATTGATTATGGTATCTAACACTCAGTCTTTAAATAAAGTTTTAGCGACCGGAACCCTGCGTAGAGTGCATCATATTGCACTTAACGTCCAAGATATGCAAGCTTCTCGCCATTTTTACGGAAAAATCTTAGGTTTGCACGAACTTACAGGTGATGAAGTTCCAAAAACTTTAGTTGACCTAGTTAAAGCTGGAAAAGTAGCAAACTTTAGAACTCCCGACGACACTATATTAGATTTATTTTGGGAGCCAGAACTATCACCACCAGACCCAAATCCCGAACTTGGTTTTACACGAGCGAATCATCTCGCATTTGATATAGCTCCTGAATTATTTGATAATGCAGTTGAAGTACTCAGACAGCAAAATATCAAAATTGCTCAAGAACCAGTCACCCGTCCTACCGGAAGAGGAGTTTATTTTTACGACCCCGACGGATTTATTGTTGAAATTCGCTGCAACCCGGAGTAATCAGTGAACAGTGAACAGTGAACAGTTATCAGTTATTAATTATCAGTTTTGTATTTGTTGAGTAATTCCTGATTTTTATTAATTAATAACTCATAACTCCTAACAACTTTCACCGGTCGGGTGTGGATCATCAACTAACAACTAACCACTATCAACTAACTTTTTAAAAATGTCCGAATTATATCAAGTTATTGAAAAAGCATTTAAAACACCGATGGTTCCCTACGACCCATCGAGACAATCATTGAAAGCTTGGGTAATGTTTTGTTTACGTGATAAAGGTTTTAAAGTTGTATATGCTCAAAATGCCGATTTTGCCATTGAAAGAAAAGGTCAAAATTTCTATTTCAAAGTATCAGAAACAGCCGAAAATTTAGACAAAAAACTCAATTGGGTAGTCCGAGATAGTAACGCTGGTAAGTTTATCATTGTCCCCGCTGAGTGAGAGGGGGAGAGAAGAGTTAGGAGTTAGGAGTTAGGAGTTATGAGTTCGGAATTATCTTCTCCAATTACCAATTACCAATTACCAATTACCAACTACCAACTACCAATTACCAATTACCAATTCCCTATTTTTCAAATATCATCAAATGTTGCTGCGGAAGTAGTTCTTTGGTTTCTTTCCAATGTAATCCTACGGCTTTCATTTCTTTTTTAACTTGCTTTTGAGTCATTTTATGCAAGCGTTTGATGGGAATAAAAGGATTTTCACCGCGATATTCAACTAATACTGCTTTTCCACCTGGTTTGAGCGATTTGACAACCCCTTCCATAACTTCTCTAGGATATTCAAACTCGTGGTAAGCATCTACCATTAATGCTAAATCAACGCTTTCGGATGGTAAATTCGGATTAGTTTCCGTTGCTAAAATAGGTTCAACGTTATCAATTTTTGTTTCTTTTTTGAAAAAGTCAATAATATCCAACATTTCTGGTTGAATATCTACAGCAAATACCTTTCCATCCAGCACTCTTGGAGCAATCCGAAAACTCATGTAGCCAGTACCAGCACCGATATCTGCTACGACATCGCTATCTTTTAAATCTAGAGCGCTAATTATTTTACTGGGTTCTTCCTGAGATTCACGGGTAGGTCTTTCCAACCACATAGCACCTTTGTGTCCCATTACTTGGGAAATTTCTCTACCCATATAAACTTTACCAATACCGTCTGCACTAGCAGTAGATTTTTGTTTATAAATATCATCAGATGTGTTCGCAAATGCTGTATTAATTGGATAAAAAGTAAACCCCACTAGCACTAGTAAAATAATTCCAGCAGAACGTAAAAACTTGAAAAAACCCAATTTATGATTTCTGTTCATTTTA